>NZ_JAPCIY010000040.1:0-38261 GCF_027707645.1 Aeromonas sp. QDB30
TTAAAGAGCGACGCAGCTTTTGGCTGCTGCGGGAGTGGCATTCTACTCAACCGCCTTCTCGAGTCAAGCCTTATTTTCAAAGGCTTTTCGAGGCTACCGACCGGCTTGTTTGCGTTGCCGCTTGCCGTGTCGATGGAGGCGCATTATAGGGAGCGAATTCGTTCTGGCAAGGAGATAATTGCAAAAAGATGGCTTTCATCGTTCAACCGCTTACAAAGCGACCACGACGATGAATTAATGCACGAAAAGGGTCTGCAGATTGGTATTCCGGATGCTGTATTGAGGCCGGCAGGTTGACAGATCAAGCTTGTATCAGTTTGGCTTTCCCTTGCAGCACAACCATGATGATCGGCTTTCCGCCTTCGGGTAACATAGCGCCCCTTTGCGATTCTCACACTCTTGGGCTTTGGAGAGTTTAATGCCTTTTGCACTTGGCCAGCGTTGGATTAGTGATACAGAGACGGATCTGGGTTTGGGGACTGTCGTTGCTGTTGAAGGACGCATGGTTACCCTGTTGTTTCCGGCTACCGGTGAAAACCGTATGTATGCCAAAGAAGAGGCACCGGTCACCCGGGTCAGCTTCAATGTGGGCGATCAGATAGCCAGCCACGAAGACTGGACCATGACGGTCGATGAAGTGCAGGAGAAAGATGGCCTGCTTATATATGTAGGTGTTCGCACCGACAATGGTGAGCCGATTGCCCTCAAGGAAGTGTTTCTCAACAACTTCATCAAGTTCAACAAGCCGCAGGATCGCCTGTTCGCCGGCCAGATTGACCGGATGTCCCGCTTTACCCTGCGCTACGAAGCGCTGGTCAACCAGCACCAGCGTCGCCGCAACCCGACTCGCGGCCTGGCTGGCGGGAAAGTCAGTCTGATCCCGCACCAGCTCTACATCGCCCATGAAGTGGGTCACCGCTACGCCCCGCGCGTATTGCTGGCAGACGAGGTGGGTCTGGGCAAGACCATCGAAGCAGGCATGATCATTCACCAGCAGTTGCTCTCCGGCCGCGCCCATCGGGTGCTGATCCTGCTGCCCGAAACCCTGCAGCACCAGTGGCTGGTCGAGATGCTGCGCCGTTTCAACCTGCACTTCTCCCTGTTTGACGAGGAGCGCTGCATCGAGGCGTTCGCCGATGCGGAGAACCCCTTCGAGACCGAACAGCTGGTGATCTGTAGCCTCGACTTCCTGCGCAAGAAGCGTCGTCGCTTCGAACAGGTACTGGAAGCCGAGTGGGATCTGCTGGTTGTCGATGAAGCGCACCATCTGGAGTGGAGCGAAGAGGCGCCGAGCCGTGCCTATGAAATGGTGGAAGCGCTGGCCGAACAGGTGCCGGGCGTGCTGCTGCTGACCGCAACCCCGGATCAGCTGGGCCACCAGAGCCACTTTGCCCGTCTGCGCCTGCTCGACCCCGAGCGTTTCTACGACTACGACGCCTTCCTCGCCGAGGAGCAGGCCTATGGTCAGGTTGCCAGCGCCGCGCAAGAGCTGCTGGATGGCGAGACCCTGAGCGATGAAGCCAGGCAGATCCTCGCCAGCCAGCTGGATGGGCTGGATCTCACTGATGCGGCCGCCCGTCAGCAGGCAGTTGCCAAGCTGCTGGATCAGCATGGCACCGGCCGGGTGCTGTTCCGTAACAGCCGCGCCAATATTCAGGGCTTCCCGGAGCGCCACCTCAACGTCTACCCCATGCCGCTGCCGGAGCAGTACAAGACCGCCATCAAGGTGATGGGCATGATGGGTGGCAATGGCGGCGATCTGCAGACCCGTGCCCTGCGCTACCTCTATCCCGAGAAGATCTTCCAGCAGTTCGAAGGCGACAACGCTACCTGGACCCAGTTCGACCCGCGCGTCGAATGGTTGCTGGAACTGCTGCTCTCCGCCCGTCAGCAGAAGGTGCTGGTGATCTGCTCCGAAGCAGCCACCGCCATCGCCCTGGAAGAGGCGCTGCGCACACGTGAAGGGATCCGTGGCGCCGTGTTCCACGAAGGGATGTCGATCCTCGAGCGGGACAAGGCCTCCGCCTATTTCGCTCAAGCTGAGGGGGGCGCTCAGGTGCTGCTCTGCTCCGAGATCGGCTCAGAAGGTCGCAACTTCCAGTTTGCCAGCCATCTCGTGCTGTTCGATCTGCCACTCAACCCGGATCTGCTGGAACAGCGTATCGGCCGACTGGATCGTATCGGTCAGCAGAATACCGTCGAGATCCACGTTCCCTATCTGGAAGGGACTGCCCAGTGCGCCCTGCTGCTCTGGTATCACGATGGTCTGGATGCATTCGAGCAGACCTGCCCGACGGCCCGCCCGGTGTTCGAAGCGGTACGTGAGGAGCTGTTCGAGCTGCTGGCCGCCAACACCGGCGAGCAGGGCCCCCTCGACGCCCTGCTGGTCAAGACCCGCGAACTGCACGAGCCGCTCAAGGCCCGGCTGGAACAGGGTCGCGATCGCCTGCTGGAAATCCACTCCAGCGGTGGCGAGGCCGCCCAGCAGCTGGTCGAGAAGCTCGCCGCCGAAGATGACGACACCGGCATGATCTCCTTCGCCCTCAAGATGTTCGACGAGATCGGCGTCAACCAGGATGATCGTGGTGAAAATGCGCTGGTGCTGACTCCCGGGGATCACATGCTGGTGCCGAGCTTCCCGGGCCTGCCGCAAGACGGCATGACCATCACCTTCGATCGCAACACCGCCCTGTCGCGGGATGACATGGCGCTGCTCTCCTGGGATCACCCCATGATGCGCGGCGGTATCGACCTGATCCTGGGTTCCGAGATCGGTGCCACCTCGGTGGCACTGCTCAAGAACAAGGCTCTGCCGGTCGGCTCCATCCTGCTTGAGCTGATCTTCGTTGCCGAGTCTGCGGCCCATCCCCAGCTCTACCGTTTCATGCCGCCGACGCCGATCCGTCTGCTGATGGACAAGAACGGCCAGAATCTGGGAGAGAAGGTGGCGTTTGATGCCTTCAACCGCCAGCTGACACCGGTCAACCGCCACCTTGGCAGCAAGCTGGTTACCGCATCCCAGCCGGTGATCCACGGCCTGATTGGCAAGGGCGAGGTCATTGCCAACGAACTGAAAGCCGGGATTGTAGACAAGGCCCGTGCCCAGATGGCGCAGACCCTGCAGCAGGATCTGGACAGGCTGGAGGCACTCAAGGCGGTCAACCCGAATGTGCGCGACAGCGAACTGGATTATCTGCGCAATTTGCAGGCAGAATTGCACCACCTGATCGACCAGACCCAACTCAAGCTGGATGCCATCCGCTTTATTGTGGTGACCCATAACTGATAAAACGGTGAAATGGCCAAACCCAACGCGAGTTGGCTGCCATGCACTTTTTATCGTGGTTACCCATAACTGATGGGGGCTTGCCCCCGCTTTGACCCAAGATGCGAGACGCTATGTTTGTATACTCCCCGCCCCTGGAACCCTGGCTCGATATCCTGTTCAAGGACAAGGACATCATGGTGGTCAACAAGCCCACTGGCCTGCTGAGCGTCCCCGGGCGCGGCCCCGAGAATGAAGACAGCGTGCTCCATCGGGTCAAGCAGCAGCACCCAAAGGCGGCGGCTGCCCATCGCCTCGACATGGCGACCACCGGCGTGCTGGTGATCCCGCTCAACCCCAACTCCCACCGGGAGCTGAGCCGGCAATTCCGCGAGCGGGAGACCGAGAAGCACTACCTCGCCTGGGTGTGGGGTGAACCGGCGCTGGATGCAGGTGAAGTGGATCTGCCGCTCTGCGTCGACTGGCCCAACCGGCCGAAGCAGAAGGTGGATTTTGAGGAGGGGCGTCATGCCCTCACCCTGTGGCAAAAGCTGAAGGTGGAGAACGGCAACAGCCTGATCAAGCTGACCCCGATTACCGGTCGCTCCCATCAACTGCGGGTACACATGCTGGAGCTGGGTCACCCCATCCTCGGCGACAACCTCTACGCCAACCCGGATGCGCTGGCGGCTGCACCGCACCTTTATCTTCATGCGGCCAGCCTGACCATCAGCCACCCCAGAAGCGGCGAGCGGATGACCTTCGAGGCACCGGCCCCTTTCCCGGTCTGAGCCTGGCAGATAACAGCCCAATAAAAAGAAAGCCCCCATCGAGAGATGGGGGCTTTTTTATCGCTCAGACGCGGATATCGATCTTGCTTCCGAGGGAAGCACTGGCCGATGTCGGCGCAGCCGGAGCGGATTGCGCTGCGGTTTGCAGCAATTTCAGTGCGGATTCGCCTTCCTGGGTCTGCTGCTTTTTGGCCAGGCTGGCCACCATCAGTGCAGAACCGAACGACGCATTTGCAGAACTAGAAATATCCATTGTGTACCTCCTGCCAAGAGACTATCGGCCGGGCCCGGTGAGACATGAGCCATATCGTTCAACGCAGATATGCCTTGTCCGGCGAGCGCCGGGCCAACCAGCGCTCTTCCATCTCCAGCAATGTCTGATAGGCCTTTTCAGCATGCTCCGGGCGACTGAACAGATATCCCTGCCCATACAGATGTATGTCGGTCAATGAACGCAGCACATCGAGCTGCCCCTGAGTCTCGATCCCTTCACATACCAGTTTCTTGCCAAGCATGGAGCCCATACGGCAGATGTTGGCGACCAGTTCGGCCGCCTCGATCGAGGTGTCGATACCCTGGATGAAGGACCTGTCTATCTTCACCTTGCTCACCGGCAGCTTCTGCAGATAGCTGAGGGAGGAGTAGCCGGTGCCGAAGTCGTCAAGGGCCAGATGTACCCCTTGCTGGCTGAGATCCTGCATCAACTGCAGCGAGTTCTTGACCTCGCGCATGGTGGTGTCTTCCGTCACCTCCAGCACCAGGCTGGATGCGGGAATATGGTGCTCCATCAGCGCTCTGGCCACCAGCTTCAAGAGGTTGCGCTGGTACATGCCCGGGGAGATGTTCACGCACATCTGCAAGTCCACCAAACCCAGGTGCTGCCACTGATGAAGTTGCTCACATGCGGTATTCAATACCCAGCCACCCAGTTTCTCGGCCAGCTGGAACTCTTCCGCCACCTGGATCACCTCGTTGGGGGGAATAAAGCCAAGCTCGGGATGGCGCCAGCGCAGCAGCGCCTCCACGGCTTCACAGCGGCCACTTTCCAGATTGACGATGGGCTGGTAATAGAGCTCGAGCGCATTGTGCTCCAGCGCCATCACCATGTCGGACGCAAGATGCTTGCGCCTGGCCGTCTCGTTGAGCAGGGAACTGTCATAGATGACATAGGGAACATGGGTCTTGCGGCTGTGAGAGAGGGCCTGCTCCGCCCGGCTGAGCAACTCCTGGGTCTGGTTGCTGTCGGTCGGGAAGAAGGCGATACCGATACCAACCTCAAGCCGAAAAGGGTAGTTGTCGATGATGATGTCTTGCTTGATGGAGTGGAGTACTCTGGCCACGAGCTCCCTGACCTGGCGAAGATCGCTCCCCTCCCGTTGCAGCATGGCAAGCTGATCTCCCCCCAAACGCGCCACCCACTCCCCGTTTTCGCACAGGGCGCGCAACCGCTTTGCCACCTCTTGCAACAGGAGGTCCCCTGTGTTGTAGCCAAACTTGCTGTTGATATCACGAAAGTCGTTGATGTCGACCAGCACCAGTCCGAAGGAGGTGTCACGGGTGACATAGGCATCCATCTTTTCCAGCAGCGCCAGCCGGTTGGCGAGCCCGGTGAGGGGATCGATCCTAGCGGTCCTGAAATGGCGCCTGGCTTCTCGCACCAGCAGGCCGCTGAGCAGAATGACGGACACCACCAGCCCCGACACCATGAACAGCAGGGCATTGCGCAACTGGCCAAAACGCGCGTCGTTGCCCGTATAGACGTTGATATTGTTCTGCATGACGGAAGCAAGAGAGTAAGAGAGGGGTTCCTGCAAGGGCGCCAGTGTCATCATGACTTGCTGGTAATCCGGCGTCCCCGGTTTGAGCCTGACCAAATCAGGCTCCAGCTTGCGGATACTGCTTTCGGTCAGTTTCACCAGCCGCAGCGTCTTCGGATTGTCCGCGAGGCTTTTTCTCAATTGGCCGCTCAGGAGGATGGGGGTACGACTCCAGAGAATGTCATAGCGGAGCAGCAGGGCTTCCTGGTCTATGCCGCCATAGTGGTAAATCTCGACGGCATTGAGAAAGCGGCCCAGCTCGAGCTGCAACTGCATCAATGCCCAGGAGACGTCATAGGTGTACTTCTCCATCACCCGGGTCGCATTTTGTATCTGCACCAGGCAATAGAGGGTGCTACCCGTGAACAACAGAATGGATAGATAAAGAACGCCGAGTAAGGGCCAGGCCCTGGTCTTCGCTTTCACCCAGTACTCCCGTAAACCACCGTTTTTACTGCTGAATGTCGATCGCACTCAGTTGCCAGATCATCATGTCGGTGAACTCGGAACGCCTGAGTTCGGGATGCTGATCCAGTGGCAGGATAAACCAGAGCGGCCCCTTGTCACGTACCCGCATGGTCATCCCGTCATCCTGCCAGGCCAGGATAGGATCGTATTGCTTGACCTTATCCCAGTTGATCCGGATCTGGAAACTGTTCAGGGCGGTGAGCGTGATGCTCTTGCCGTTGGCCTTTACCTCAGTCAGCACGTCCGCCAGTTTCGGCCCCACGTATTTGTGCGGTTTGTCCACCCAGGGATTGCTCGTCACCACCTCATGCTGCGGCAGCGCCTGGATCATGGCCATATCGAACAGCACCTCTCCATCTGCCGGATCGGCAGGGTCCAGATTCCCCGTCACCCTGAGAATGACCGGCCCCTGCGGTGTCGCCAGCGCCATGCCCGGCAAGGCCAGGAAAAGGAGTAACGGGAGAAGCCCTAAGTATCGCATGTTCACCTCAGATCATTTCACTATCAACAACTTCAGCTTAGTAGCACTAAAAAAAACGGCCCGCAAAAGCGAGCCGTTTGATGACTTGACGGGATTACATCATACCCATACCGCCCATGCCACCCATATCAGGCATGGCAGGTGCATCTTTCTTCGGCAGCTCGGAGATCATGCACTCTGTGGTGATCATCAGGCCGGCGACGGACGAGGCGAACTGCAGGGCAGAACGGGTTACCTTGGTCGGATCCAGGATACCCATGGCCAGCATGTCGCCGTACTGTTCGGTGTAGGCGTTGTAACCGTAGTTGCCTTCACCGTTCTTCACGGCATTGGCGATGACGGAGGCTTCTTCGCCGGCGTTGATGACGATTTGACGCAGCGGGGCTTCCATGGCGCGCAGGGCAACCTTGATGCCGACGTTCTGGTCTTCGTTGTCACCACGCAGCGAGGCCAGCTTGGCAGCAACGCGCACCAGCGCTACACCACCACCGGCAACCACGCCTTCTTCCACGGCTGCGCGAGTGGCGTGCAGGGCATCGTCAACACGGGCTTTCTTCTCTTTCATTTCAACTTCAGTGGCAGCACCCACCTTGATCACGGCAACACCGCCGGCCAGCTTGGCCACGCGCTCTTGCAGCTTCTCACGGTCGTAATCGGAAGAGGTCTCTTCGATCTGCTGACGGATCTGGGCCACGCGGCTTTCGATCAGGGCAGCATCACCCACGCCATCGATGATGGTGGTGTTCTCTTTGGTGATGACGATGCGCTTGGCACGGCCCAGATCTTCCAGGGTCGCTTTTTCCAGCTCCATGCCCACTTCTTCGGAGATCACGGTACCACCGGTCAGGATGGCGATATCCTGCAGCATGGCCTTGCGGCGATCACCGAAGCCCGGCGCCTTGACGGCGGCCACTTTCACGATGCCACGCATGGTGTTGACCACCAGGGTCGCCAGTGCTTCGCCTTCCACGTCTTCGGCCACGATGATCAGCGGTTTGCCCGCCTTGGCCACACCTTCCAGCACCGGCAGCATTTCGCGGATGTTGGAGACTTTCTTGTCCACCAGCAGGATGAAGGGGTCATCCAGTTCGACGGAGCCGGTTTCCGGCTTGTTCACGAAGTAAGGGGAGAGGTAGCCGCGGTCGAACTGCATGCCTTCTACCACCGCCAGCTCGTCTTCCAAGCCCTGACCATCTTCCACGGTGATGACGCCGTCACGACCGACCTTGTCCATGGCTTCGGCAATCAGCTTGCCGACCTTCTCGTCGGAGTTGGCGGAGATGGTGCCTACCTGGGCGATGGCATTGTTGTCGGCACAAGGGGTGGACAGAGCTTGCAGCTCGGCAACGGCAGCCACAACGGCCTTGTCGATACCACGCTTCAGATCCATGGGATTCATGCCGGCGGCAACGGCCTTCAGGCCTTCGTTGACGATGGCTTGAGCCAGTACGGTGGCAGTGGTGGTACCGTCACCGGCGGCGTCATTGGCCTTGGAAGCGACTTCCTTGACCATCTGGGCACCCATGTTCTGGAACTTGTCTTCCAGTTCGATTTCACGAGCAACGGAGACGCCATCCTTGGTGATGGTCGGGGCGCCGAAGGACTTGTCCAGCACCACGTTGCGGCCTTTCGGGCCCAGGGTCACCTTGACGGCATCGGCCAGGATGTTGACGCCTTCCAGCATTTTGATGCGAGCTTCGTTGCCAAACTTAACTTCTTTAGCTGCCATGTTCTTCAATCCTTAAATCAATTCGGGAAAAGAGGGAGGGTGATTACTCTTCGACAATCGCCAGGATGTCGGTCTCGGACAGGATCAGTACGTCCTGGCCATCCAGCTTTTCGGTCTTCACGCCGTAGCCTTCGTTGAAGATCACCTTGTCACCCACCTTGACGGCCAGTGCTTTGACATCCCCATTGTCCAGAATTCGACCAGTCCCCACGGCAAGAACTTCACCACGGGTGGACTTCTGGGCCGCAGTGCCAGTCAAGACGATGCCGCCAGCGGATTTGGCTTCAGCTTCGATGCGCTTGATGATGACGCGGTCGTGCAGTGGACGAATTTTCATCGATAACTCTCCCAAAATGAGTCTCTGTGTTGCTTGAGGAATGGCCGCAATCGGCCAAATTTGTCATGCCCCTGATCTGGGGCAACAGGGCTAGCCCTTCAAGGGCAAATACAAAAAAAATATTTTCACGTACTATGAACACCTTCGATGGATCACCCATCCCCAATCAGGAAGGCGGATGGAGACGGCCAGCATTCAGGCCCAAAGCACCTAGAGACTCTGCCTTGAGCCGACCCAACCCCATGCTGACCGCCCCCATGACGCCCATGCTGCTGCGCATGACGGGCCCCATGATCCTGGGCATCATCGCCATCCTGGCCTTCAACCTGGTCGATACCTTCTTCATCGGCATGCTGGGTACCCAGGCGCTGGCCGCCATCAGCTTCACCTTCCCGGTCACCTTCGTGGTCACCTCCCTGACCATGGGGCTGGGCGCGGGCCTGTGCGCCCTGCTCGGTCATGCCCTGGGGCAGGGTCGCCACGACGAGGCAGCCCGCATCACCACAGACTGCCTGTTCCTCGCCGTCATCCTGGTGAGTCTGCTCGCCGGGCTGGGGGCAATGACCATTACTCCTCTGTTCACCCTGCTGGGGGCCAGCCCCGAGCTCATCTCCCTCATCCACGATTACATGCTCATCTGGTATCTGACCGTCCCCATGCTGGTCGTGCCCATGGTCGGCAATGCGGCTATCCGGACGACGGGGGATACCAAGACCCCCAGTCTGGTGATGGGGGTCGCCGGTCTGGTCAACGGCGTGCTGGATCCTCTGCTCATCTTCGGGCCGGGCCCCTTCCCCGAGTGGGGCATTCGGGGAGCCGCCATCGCCACTTCCCTCTCCTGGCTGATGGCCATGCTGGTCAGCCTCTATATATTGCGCCACCGCGAGGGCCTGCTGCGCTGGCGCCTCTCCCCGCGCCCGCAGTTGCTGGCCCACTGGCGCGCCCTGCTCCATGTGGCGGTGCCCGCATCGTTTACCAACATGCTCAACCCACTGGCCAACGCCGTGTTGATGATCATTTTCGCCGGGCTGGGAACCGAGGTGGTCGCCGCCTACGGCGCGGCATCCCGGGTCGAGGCCTTGCTGCTCATCGTGATGATGGCGCTCTCCTCCGTGCTGGCCCCCTTCATCTCGCAGAACTGCGGCGCCGGGAATCCGGCCCGAGCCAAGGCCGCCCTGCTGCTCTGCATGCGCTTCGCCCTGATATTCCAGCTTGGGGTCTACGCGCTGACCTGGCTTCTCGCCCCCTTCATCGCCGAGCTGTTCAGCGATCATCCGCAAGTGGTGATACTCATCGTGCTCTATCTGCATCTGGTCCCCATTGGCTACGGCTTTCAGGGCATGGTGATGCTGTTGGCATCGGCGCTCAACGGCGTCAGGGCATCGGCGGTGTCACTGCTGATAAACGGTATCAGACTGTTTGTCTTCTTGCTGCCAGGGGCCTGGCTGGGGGCAAAACTGGGGGGAGAACAGGGGATCTATCTGGGGATGCTGCTGGCGAACCTGGCCGCCGGATTGCTGGCATGGGGGTATGCCCGCCACAGATTCGAGCGGCTGTGCCATGAGGGGAGATCCTGACGGCACAGCCCGAGGCTCGCGATTACTCTTTGCGTTCGAACTCCCCTTCGATGGTGTTGCCACCCGCTCGCGGGGATTGTCCGGGCCTGTCATCGCCGGGACCCGGCTCGAACGGCTGCTGGCGAGCCTGGAAGCCCCCCATCTGCATCCTGAACTGATTGCTGCCAATCAGCTTGTCGGCCAGCATGTTGCGCAGCCAGGGCTGCAGCAGCAGGATGCCGACAATATCGCTCACAAATCCCGGGATAATCAGCAGCAAGCCCGCCAGCGCCAGCATCATGCCACCCATCACCTCGCGGCCAGGCATCTCCCCCAACTGCATCTTCTGCTGGGCAGTGAGCAGGGTCTTGATCCCCTCGCTGCGCACCAGCGACGATCCCAGCACGGCGGTCAGTACCAGCAAGCCAACGGTTGGCAAGGCCCCGATCACGGAGCCCACCTTGATCATGACGGTGAGCTCCAGCAATACCAGCCCGACCAACAACAGTAACAACTTGCCCATAGCAACCTCGGAGCGATGAATGAATGGACCCGGGGTGTCCGGTCGGCAGCCGCACATCGCTGATGCTGACGCGCCGGGTTCAGGTCTTCTGACATTAAAATGGGGCTGGTTGATCATTTTTCAAGCCTCTCCTGCCGCAGGCCCCGGAATACGGATAAATATTTGTCCGCCCAACTGGGATTGAGGTGGTTGTTCTGTCAAAGTTAATCGCCCGATTGCAATATCTGTTTAATGACCACAAGAAATTTGAGGTTGCCTCAAATTTAGTGATCCAGGTCTAATACCGGATACCTCAATTGGGGTAACATCAACACCAGTCATTGCACAGGGAGCAACTGGCTCCCAACTGCCCCACCCGATGTGTGGTGCTTCAGGATGAAATGTGCGTAGGGAAATCGCGACCACTCGGTGAGGATCGTTTCCATTTATTTGATTTCTGAGGCATAACAATGAGCGACATCAAGAACGTCCGCATTGAAGAAGACCTGCTGGGCACCAAAGAAGTTTCCAACGACCTCTACTACGGCGTGCACACCCTGCGCGCTGTTGAGAACTTCAAGATCAGCACTCAGAAGATTTCTGACGTTCCCGAGTTTGTTCGTGGCATGGTCCTGACCAAGAAGGCGGCTGCACTGGCCAACGGTGAGCTGGGCACCATCCGTCCCGAGATCGCAGACAAGATTGTCGAAGCCTGCGACCTGATGCTGAACACCGGCAAGTGCTTCGATCAGTTCCCGGTCGATGTCTATCAGGGCGGCGCCGGTACCTCCGTCAACATGAACACCAACGAAGTGCTGGCCAATATCGCCCTCGAGCTGATGGGACTTGAAAAGGGTCGCTACGACGTCATCAACCCCAACGATCACGTCAACAAGTGCCAGTCCACCAACGATGCCTACCCCACCGGTTTCCGCGTGGCCGTGGTCAACAGCACCGACACCACCCTGCACGCTCTGGAAGCCCTCATCGCCGCCTTCGATGTCAAAGCCAAGGAATTCAAACATATCCTGAAAATGGGCCGTACCCAGTTGCAGGACGCCGTGCCCATGACCCTGGGTCAGGAGTTCCACGCCTTCGCCGTCACCCTGCGTGAAGAGATCAAATCCATCAAGCGTTGCCAGGAGCTGCTGCTGGAAGTGAACCTGGGCGCCACCGCCATCGGTACCGGTCTGAACACTCCGCCCGAGTACTCCGGTCTTGCCATCAAGCGTCTGGCCGAGATCACCGGTCGTGCCTACGTGCCGGCAGAGGACCTCATCGAAGCGACCTCCGACTGCGGCGCCTATGTGATGCTGCACGGTGCGGTCAAGCGCCTGGCCATGAAGCTCTCCAAGATCTGTAATGACCTGCGTCTGCTCTCCTCCGGCCCGCGCACCGCGCTCAAAGAGATCAACCTGCCGGAAATGCAGGCTGGCTCCTCCATCATGCCGGCCAAGGTCAACCCGGTCATTCCGGAAGTGGTCAACCAGTCCTGCTTCAAGGTATTCGGCAACGACGTCACCATCACCTTCGCCGCCGAGGCCGGTCAGCTGCAGCTGAACGTCATGGAGCCGGTGATTGGTCAGGCCATGTTCGAATCCCTGAGCCTGATGGAAAAAGCCTGCATCTCCCTGCGCGAGAAGTGCGTGGAAGGCATCACCGCCAACCCGGACATCTGCATGAACCACGTGCTGAACTCCATCGGCATCGTGACCTACCTGAACCCCTTCATCGGTCACCATGAAGGCGATATCGTCGGCAAGATCTGTGCCCAGACCGGCAAGAACGTCCGCGAAGTCGTGCTGGAACGCGGCCTGCTGACCGCCGAACAGCTGGACGAGATCCTCTCCATCGAGAACCTGATGAACCCGCAATACAAAGCCAAGCGTTACACCCGCGAAGCCACCGTATAAGCGAGCAGATGGGCCGGGGTTATCCCGGCCCATTTAAAGTCAATTCCCGAGCGGTCTCTCCACAGCCCCATCGGGAATTGGCTTTTCAGCCTAATAAAACCTAAAAAAACTGGAAAATGGAGTGTTCGCTATGATTGGAATCGAGTTACTTGTCGTGCTCGCCGCTATCTATCTGGGGGCCCGGATAGGCAGTATCGGTATCGGCTTTGCCGGTGGTCTTGGGGTACTGGTACTGACCTGGGGGCTGGGCATGCCCATCCCGAGCGATCAGCTGGTGACCTATCTCCCGTGGGACGTGATCATGATCATCGCGTCCGTCATCTGCGCCATTGCCTGTATGCAGCTGGCTGGCGGGATGGATTATCTGGTGCACCTGGCCGAAAAAGCCCTGCGCAAGAATCCCAAGCACATCACCTTCGCCGCGCCGGTCGTCACCTACCTGATGACCATGCTGGCCGGTACCGGTCACACCGCCTTCTCCACCCTGCCGGTGATCGCCGAAGTGGCCAAGGAGCAGGGCATTCGCCCCTCCCGTCCGCTCTCCATCGCGGTCGTTGCCTCCCAGATTGCCATCACCGCCTCCCCCATCTCGGCGGCCGTGGTCGCCTTCTCCGGCATGCTGGAGCCGCTTGGCGTCGACTACCTGACCCTGCTGGCCATCTGCATCCCGTCCAGCTTCATCGCCTGTCTGCTGGGGGCCTTCATCGCCAACCTGCTGGGCAAGCCGCTGGATCAGGACGAAGTCTATCTGGAGCGCAAAGCCAAGGGACTCATCAAGCTGCGCGGTACCAGCCAGGTTGAGATCAAGCCTTATGCCAAGCTCTCCGTCGGCATCTTCGTCGCCTCCATCGTGGCCGTGATGGCCTATGCCACCGCCATCTCCGGCAACGTCGGCCTCATCAGCAATCCGCCGATCCCCCGCGATGGCGCCATCATGGGCATCATGCTCTCCGCCGCTACCCTGATGGTCCTGTTCTGCAAACTGGACGCGGCCCAGATCACCAACATGCCGACCTTCAAGTCCGGTATGTCCGCCTGTATCTGCGTGCTGGGCGTGGCCTGGCTGGGCAACGTCTTCGTGAAGGGCAACATGGTCGAGATCCAGGCGTTCGCCGGCGATCTGCTGAGCCAATACAGCTGGCTGCTGGCCGTGGTGCTGTTCTTCTCCTCCATGCTGCTCTACTCGCAAGGTGCCACCACCAAGGCCCTGATGCCTGCCGCCCTGGCACTGGGTGTCAGCCCGCTGGCGGCCATCGCCTCCTTCGCCGCCGTGAGCGCCCTGTTCGTACTGCCGACCTACCCGACCCTGCTGGCCGCGGTCGAGATGGACGACACCGGCTCCACCCGCATCGGCAAGGCCGTGTTCAACCACCCCTTCTTCATCCCGGGTGTGGCCACCATCGCCATGGCAGTGGCGCTCGGCTTCTTCTTCGGTGGTCTCATCCTCTGACCGGTGAACCACCCCATGTAAAACGGCCCGAACGGGCCGTTTTTTTATGCCAGGCCACCGCCGGGCTCCCATGAAAAAGCCGCTCCTGGGAGCGGCTTTCGTCATCCTGGCGGCATCCTCAGGCCGTGGTCTGGCGGGTACCGAAATAGTCAGCCAGGAAGTCGTCGAACGACAGGCTGTCACTGCGTTCCCGCTCCCGCTGCTTGGCCAGGGAGTCCCGTGCCTCGCCGGCAAAATAGGCCTCGTCCCAGTACTGCAGCTCACCGGCCAGCATCTCTTCCCGGTAGCGGCTCGCCAGCGCATCGCCGAAGCAGCCGTTGTCCTGGCCGCTTGAAAGCAACTGCTTGAGCAGGCGGGCGGAGTAGGTCTGCTCGGGGTCGAGCAGCTTCTCACGGTGCATCGCCAGCGTCTCGCGATAGCGGTTGCGACCACAGCAGCGGTCCAGCAGCGCAGCGACCTCGGCCAACTCGTCGAACAGCTTGAGGCCGTACTCCTTGAGGCCGATGGCATTGCCCTGCTCATCTTCAAGCGTCAGGCCGGGGCGACGCCCCTCCAGCACCACCTTGTTCTGGTTACGGCGGTTGCGGGCAACCTCGTCATCCGAGAGCACGGGGGACGGGCGCAACAGGCACCAGACCAGGAAGAGATCGAAGAAGCGGATCTGATCCACCTCGATACCGAACGGGGTAAAGGGATTGACGTCCACCGTGCGCAGCTCGATGTATTCGATGCCGCGCTGCTCCAGCGCATCCGAGGGCTTCTCGCCGCTGCGGGGGGTGCGCTTGGGGCGGATCGGCGCGTAGAGCTCGTTCTCCAGCTGCAGCACGTTGTCGTTGAGCTGGCGGTACTCGCCGTTCACCTTGACCCCTATCCTGGCGAAGTCGGGGTCATGGGTATTGATGGCCCGGCGCAGACTGCTCACATAGGCCGGCAGGCTGTCATGACTGATCTTGAGCCCCGCCTGGGCGCTGTTGGTGTAACCGAGATCGGACAGGCGCAGAGCCGTGGCATAGGGCAGGTAAAGGGTGCCCTTGCCGGTTTTCTGGAACGGCAGGCTGCTCTTGCGCCCCTTGAGGAAGGAGTCGCAGATGGCAGGAGACGCGCCGAACAGATAGGGCACCAGCCAGCCGAAGCGGTAGACGTTGCGAATAAGCCCCATGTACTTGTCGGAGATGAAGCGCTGGCTGCAGCAGCCCTCTCCCACCAGATCCTGCCACTCGCACCAGAAGCTGTCCGGCATGGAGAAGTTGAAGTGCACCCCGGCGATCACCTGCATCAGGCTGCCGTAGCGGTTCTTCAGCCCCTGGCGATAGAGGGTCTTCATCCGTCCGATGTTGGAACTGCCGTACTGGGCCAGGCGGATGCTCTCCTCGTCACCGACGAAGCAGGGCATGGAGAGGGGCCAGATCCGCTCCTCTCCCAGATGATGAATGGTGTGGCGGTGAATGTCGCCGAGCTGCTCGATCAGGCTCTCGATGGAGTCGGTGGCCGGCGTGATGAACTCCAGCAGGCTCTCGGAGTAATCGGTGGTGATGTTGGCATGGGTCAGGGCCGACCCCAGGCTTCTGGGGTGATCGGTCTGGGCCAGGGTCCCTTCGGGGGTGATGCGCAGACATTCGCGCTCGATCCCGCGCCGGATCCCCTTGAGGGCGGTCACCCGTTCCGGGGTGCCCAGCGCAGCCAGCAACTCGGTGAGCGACAAGCTAGTAGTAGTCATATTCACGGCTCATGTGTGGCCGCCCCACCCGGGGCGGCACTTATTGTTGCGACGCCCCTCAGGGCAGTTGCAGTGGATAGATGGGAAGATGAAGCTCGCTCAGGGGTTTTTCAAGCTTTTGCTTGTCTCCCACCACCACAATCACCATCTCGGCCGGATCCAGCCAGCGGGCTGCACTGGCCTTCAGCGTCTCGGGTGACACCGTTTTGATCAGGTTGTTCTGGGCCTGCACATAGTCCGGCTTCAGGTCGTACATGATCATCTGCAGCAGGAAGCCAGCCTTCTGCCCCAGGGTCTCGTAGGAGAGCGCATCCTGCTGGGAGACGGCGCTGCGCATGTAGGCCAGCTCCACCGGGGTCGGCCCGCTCTTGCGGTAGCCGTCCATCTCCTTGAGGAACTGGCGGATGGCATCCACGGTCGCATCGGTGCGCACATTGGCGCCGGTCGCGAAGATACCCGCCTCGCGGTTGGCCTGGAAGCCCGAGCTGGCACCATAGGTGTAGCCCTTGTCTTCCCGCAGGTTGAGGTTGATGCGGCTGTTGAAGTTGCCACCCAGGTTGAAGTTCATCAGGTTGGCGATGAAATAGTCTCCCGTGGTGTCAAACGGCATGGCGCGGCGGCCGATGCGGATCACCGACTGGGGGGCTCCCGGCTTGTCCACCAGATAGATGCCTGGCTTGGCCTGCTCTCCCCCGGGCTTGAGATCCCCCAGGGTCGGGGCGGCCCCCTGCCACTGGGTCAGGAAGGCGAGACCGGATTCCACCTGCTGGGCAGTCACATCACCTGTCACCACCACCTTGGCATTGGTCGGATTGTAATAGGCCTCATAGAAGCGCTTCACATCCGCCAGGGTCAGCTTCTCCACGTCCGCCAGCACCCCGTCAGAGGGTTGGCCGAGGCGGTTCTGCTTGCCATAGACCAGTTCGCGGAACGCCTGACCCGCCAGCCACTCGGGTTGCTGCTCGCTCTGTTTCATGCCTTGCAGCATCTGGGTCTTGAGCCGCTCGAAGTCCGCTTCCCGCAGGCCGGGTTGCAGCAGCACTTCCCGTACCAGCGCCAGGGTTTCGGGCAGCTTGTCCGCCAGACTGCTGATGGTGATGAGGTTGTTGTACTGGGCGCTGGAGACGCTGATGCTGGCGCCGAGTTTTTGCAGCTCGTCGCTCAGCTCGGCCTCGGAGAGGCGCGTCGTCCCCTGCTCCAGCATGGCGGCGGTGAGGCTGGCCAGCCCCAGCTCTCCCTTGCCTTCGGCCCGGATGCCACCCGGCAGGGCGATCATGATGGAGACGGCCGGGATCTCGTCGCTGTGGGTGCCGATGATCTCGATCCCCTTGTCGAGCTTGCCACGCCAGATGGCGGGCACCTTGACGCTCACCGCATCGGCCGCCTTGGGCTGCACGCTGCGATCGAAGTCATCTTTCACCGGCCGCTCGGCCAGCACCTTGTCATGCTTGCTGTAATCCGGCAGCTCCCGCTTGGCGGGAGTGAAATTGGGCTTGGCGGCCTGCCAGTCGCTCTTGCCCTTGGGCACCACGCTCAGCACCACGGCAGGCTTGTTCTGGATGAACTTGTCGTAGGCAGCCTTGACGTCAGACCCCTTGACCCGGGCGATGGCATCCAGATTCTTGAACACATAGTCGGGATCCCGGGCCAGCACCTGCCCCATGGCAAGCTGGCTGACCTTGCCCTCGATGCTGTCGAGTCCCCAGATGGCGGACGCGCGATAGCTGCTGATGGCCTTCTCCAGATCCGCGGGCTTGATGCCGCGCTGGGCGAACTCGCCGATCACCTTGTCCACCTCGCCCTTGAGGGTCTTGAGGCTGCCATCCGCCGCCGGATTGGGGTAGGCATAGACCGTCAGGGTACAGGCCAGCTCTTCGCAGGAGTGGGAGGCACCCACCTCGATGGCCTTGCCGGTTTTCACCAGGGACTGGTAGAGCATGGAGCTGGCAGAGCCCCCCAGCACATCGGCAAAGATGTCCAGCGCCGGCTCCTGCGGGTCACCCAGGGAGACGGTCGGGTAGCTGATATACAGGAGCGGCAGATGCACCTTGTCTTCCAGCGTCACGTAGCGGGTTGCCGGCAGGGTGGCAGGCTGAGGCGTCGGTTCGGCCACGTCCGGACCGCGCGGGATGGAACCGAAGTACTGCTCAATCCAGGCCAGCGCCTGCTTGGTATCAAAATCGCCGCCCAGGGTCAGGGTCGCGTTGTTGGGACCATACCAGCGCAGGAAGAACTGCTTGAGGTCGTTGACGTCGACCCGGTCGAGATCCTCCACATAACCGATGGGTTGCCAGGAGTAGGGGTGGGTACGCGGATAGAGTGCCTCCCCCACCCGCTCGCCCACCAGGCCATAAGGCTGGTTGTCGATGCGCTGGGCCCGTTCGTTCTTGACGGTGGCGCGCTGGATCTCGAACTTCTTCTGGCTCACCGCATCGAGCAGGAAGCCCATGCGGTCCGCCTCCAGCCAGAGCACCTTCTCCAGCTGGTTGGCAGGCACGGTTTCGTAGTAGTTGGTGCGGTCCTTGTTGGTGGTGCCGTTCATGTCACCGCCCGCCTCGTTGATGATCCGCATGTGTTCCTGATCACCAACGTGCTTGGAGCCCTGGAACATCATGTGCTCGAAGAAGTGGGCAAAGCCCGACTTGCCCACGGTTTCCCGGGAGGAGCCGACGTGATAGGTGACGTCCAGATGCACCAGGGGATCGGAGTGGTCGGGGGCCAGGATCACGGTCAAACCGTTGTCCAGCTTGTACATCTGATAGGGAATGCCGAGCTTGCCCTCTTGTTTGACCTGCTCGGACACCAGGGTCGGGGCCGCCAGCACGGGAAGGGAGAAGCCCAGCAGCATGCTTAATGGAATGAGTTTGTTCACGGGTACCTCGTGAGTGACAAAAGGGCTAGAAGATCTGACTGGCCAGCAGAAACACCAGGGCATAACGAAGCAATTTGCCGAGCCCGATCAAGATGAGGGAGCGCCAGAAGGAGAGGCGCAGCCAACCAGCCAACAGACAGAGACCATCGCCGACCACAGGCGTCCAGGCAAGCAGCAGACACCAGTGGCCATGACGTTTGAGCCAACCAAGGGCTTTTTGTTCCCCACGGCCTTGAAAATCTTCCGGTTTTTTCTTGTGGGTGGCGAGCCAGCCGAGCCACCAGGTGGTCATGGAACCCAGGGTATTGCCCAGCGTCGCCCAGAAAAGCAGGCTGGTCATGCTCCACTCCCCCTTGACCGCCATGGCGCCCAGCAGCACTTCCGAGCTGCCGGGCAACAGGGTGGCGGAGGTGAAGGCGCTCAGAAACAGCCCTCCCAGCCCCATCCCGGTGAAGTCTATCATCCGGGCTGGCCGTCTGCGGCGGACATGCGCAGCAACAGCTTGCCGCGCACATGGCCCTGCTCGATGGTCTGATGGGCCAGCGCCCCTTCTGCCAGCGTGTATTCACCGGAGACGGTGATCTTCACCTCCCCCTGGCGAAGCAGCGTCAGCATCTGGGTCAGCTGCGTTCGATCGGGATGGACCAGCATGCCGACAACCTCGACACCGAGCTCGGCCCCCGCGTCCTTGATCTGCTGGGCCGTGATGGTGGGGACCGTCACCAGACGGCCGCCCGGCTTGACGCAGGCGAGCGCCGCCTTGCCGCTCTCGCCCCCCACCAGATCCAGCACCAGATCGAACGGACCATCGGTGATCGCTTCGGTGCACCACCCGGCCTGGTGGTAATCCACCATCCGGCTCGCCCCGAGACTATGAAGGAAGCTGTGATTGTCGCCGCTTGCCGTGGCAACCACGTGGGCACCATAGGCGGCGGCAAACTGCACCGCCAGATGGCCGACGCCACCGGCACCGGCCAGGATCAGTACCCGTTGCCCCGACTGCAAGCCACCGTGCTCCAGCAGCCCCTGCCAGGCAGTGAGACCCGCCAGCGGCAGAGCCGCTCCCTGCCTGAGGCTCACCCCATCGAGCTTGACCAGCTCCTCCTCGCGGGCCACCACGGATTCGGCATATGCACCGGCGGCGAGGGGGAAACCCACCATGCCGCACACCAGTTCCCCCTCGGCCAGAGAGGTCACGCCGGGCCCCACCTTTTCCACCACACCGGCCACGTCATAGCCCGGCGTCCAGGGCAGGTTGTCCTTGTTCTGGGCGGCCGCCCAGCCGAGACCGGCCCGTGTCTTGGCATCGATGGGGTTGACCCCCGCAAAGCAGATGCGCACCCGGACTTCTCCCTCCGCGGGCACCTTGTCCAGGGAAGGGTTGAGCCTGAGTACCGAGGGGTCGCCGAATGCGGTAATCTGTAGCTGCGTCATTGCACAATCCATCCTGTTGATTGATCAAGGGTCAACAGAATAACAGCGAGGACACCATGGCTCGAATGTTTCTTATTCCTCTGTTGCTGGCCCTGGGGTGGTGGGCGTTTCTGCTCTACTTCCGCATTCCGCTCAAACAGGGGGCCAAGGGCTTTTACTGGATCATCGGCATCGGCGGCGGGCTGGCCGCCTTCCTCAGCCTGATGATGGTGCTCACTCACTAGGGTTCGGGGACAAGGGGGAAGAAGAGAAGATGCTGCATGGACTGAACCATCTCACACTGGCAACCGGCGATCTCGACAGCAGCGTTGCCTTTTATGTCGACTTGCTGGGATGTCGCCCCAGGGTGAGATGGGCACGGGGAGCCTATCTCACCCTCGGCGATCTCTGGCTCTGTCTCTCCTGCGATCCTCCCCAACCGGCCAGAGATTACAGCCATGTCGCGTTTGGCATCTCGCCTGAACAGTTTCCAGCCTTCTGCGCCCGTCTGCGCGCGGCGGGCGTCGTGGAGTGGAAGGAGAACAGCAGCGAAGGGGATTCACTCTATCTGCTGGATCCCGACGGGCACCGGCTGGAAATCCATGCAGGCAACCTGGATAGCCGGCTCGCCTCCCTCAGACAGCAACCCTATGAGGGTCTTATCTGGTTCGACTGAGCCGGATTCATCCCTGCTCGGCACGAAGATGGTAGTGACGATTGCTGCCCTGCCCCAGCACGCCCTGCGCCAGCAGATGCTGGAACACCCGGTCCACCTCCTCCAGAGACAGTGACAATGCCTCCGCCACCTTGCGTTTGCTGCATTTGAGCTCGCCGCTCTCCAGCGCACCGCGCACCTGGGCGACCACGGCTGGCTCGGGCACGGGTCTGCTGATGGCTGGCGGCTCCGGGGTCGGCACTGCGACCCGGGCCTCGGCTTGCGCCTTCTCCCGTTGCCACATCCATTGACGGCGGAAGCGGTTCTCCTCACCGATCAGGCTGACGAAAAAGGCACCAAACGCATCGAGCAGGATAGACAGGAAGCAGACCAGCAGGAACTGCACCTGGCCGATGCTCATGCCCACCCCGTCCGCCAGACTGCTCATCAGCCCCAGCATGGAGGACTGCTCCCCCAGCGGCTTGGCGTCCCGCTCCTGGCGCAGCTCGTCCTGACGCAGCCTGAGCTTGGTGTTGGCCTGCTGCAGACCGCTGACGCCGCTCGAGATACGCGCCATCTCGATGTATTTGCGGGCCGCCTCTTCGTTGAGCTGGATCTGCCGCTCTATGCTGGCTATCTGCTCGTCGAAACGGGCTATCTCCCGCTCGTGACGCGCCTGCTGGCTCAGGATGGTGTTGGTGGCGCTGTTGATGCCGCCGATACTGCCCCCGATGGAGATGGCGGCCAGCACGCTGTAGAACAGCAGCGACCAGAAGGCGCCGCCCAGATCCCGCCTCGCCTTGCACTCGCCGTACTCGTACCAGACGTAGAACTTGCCCAGCTCGAAGATGATGGCCAGCCCGCCGAACAGCCACTTCATCAGGGGGTTTTCGTCGATGGAGAGAAACAGCAGCAGGGAGAAGACGATGGAAGCCAGAATGGCCAGCCCGGTAAAACTGTAGACAGTCGTGAGGGCGAACCATCCCTTGGGGTAACGCAATGCGGCGCAAGCCTGAGTAGTCATGATGAAACGGGAAACATCTGCAGGAAAAGTTGGCTGCCGATTATAGTCACCACTCCCCCGGAGAGAAGGGCAAATCCCCGAATTCCCGCCCATGGACGATCAGCTGCCCAGAGTGCGACCAAAACGTGCAAATCGGCAGCAGAAAAACACTACAATCGACCCCGTACCTGAAGGACATCTGCGGTTATGCTCGGGTTAAGCCCGCCGCATTACACTCATTTCCACCGAACACGACTCGAGGACATCATGAACAGAACGACGGCTTTGTTGCTCTCTCTTTTTCTGATCACCGGTAGCGCCCTGGCACAGGACGATGGGAGCCAGACCTTCTCCGTGGATGCGCTGACCTTCAATCTGGACTGGAATGACACGCAGTTTGACTGGTCCCAGAGCAACTGCTTCGATCTCGGGAGCGGTGACGCGGCCGCCGCCGACTGCAAGAGGACCAACCTCAATCTGGAGGACGAGACGCAGCGCAACCAGCCCCCCAGCACCAACCAGATCAGCACGCAACCGGATCAATGATCCCCCTGACAGGAGCCTTGATGCGATGACCCACATGACCATGACTTCCCGCGGCGCACTGCTGCTCTCCCTGCTTCTGGTTCAGGGAATGGCCTTTGCTGCCCCCCCTTCCAAACACGATGACGACATCCGGATCTCCACCGACCAGGGCCGGGTAAGCCTGGATTGGGACGACAAGGAGTACGAGTGGTGGCAGCACAACTGCCTGGATGTCAGCACCCGGACCAGCCGTATCCAGCTCAACTGCGACAACGTGGATGGCAAATACCGCGACCATTACAACCGCAGCATTCACAGTGGCAACAACCCGGGTCAGGGCCATGACAAGCCCGGAAACAAGCACGGCGGCAACGGCCACCAGAAACACTGACCAGCATGCCCATGGACATGGTTGAGGGGCCTGTGGCCCCTGGAATCTTTTCCCCTACCAGTAGTTTTCCATGCTGATATTGCCGGGGGCGCGACGCAGGTTCTTGGCAAGCCCCAGCCCGAGCAGGGTCTGCTGAGTCTCTTTCACCATGGCGGGGTTGCCGCAGATCATCACTTGGCTCAACTCGGGGGAGAAGTTCAGCCCCACCCTCGCCTGCAAGCTGCCATCGACGATGGCTGCCGGGATGCGCCCTGCCATCGCCTCCGGCCAGGTCTCACGACTGACGAAGGGAACATAGCGAAAACGCTCGCCATGCTGCTCGGCAAAACTGGCGATAAGCGGCTGATAGCTGAGCTCTTCCCCTTTTCTCACCCCATGTACCAGCACCAGATGCTCGAAGCGGTCGAAGACCTGTCCTTCTGCCAGCATGGCGAGGAAGGGGCCGATGGCGGTGCCGGTTGAGAGCAGCCAGAGATCCCGTCCCGGGGGAATCTCATCCAGGGTCAGAAAACCGGTGGCCTGGGACTGCACCAGCAGGCCGTCGCCCACCTGCAGGGAACCGAGAGAGGGGCTCAGTTCACCGCCGGGGATCTCCACCAGATAGAATTCGTGATAGGGCGTGCCGGGAGGATTGACGAAGGAGTAGGCACGCTGGACTCGACGCTCGCCCTGCTCCAGGGCCAGCTTGGTGAATTGACCCGCCTTGTAGGGGGCAAGTTCCGCCTCCACACGCAGGGAGAGCAGGGTGGGTGTCCACTCGATGCGCTCGATGACCCGACCTTCAACCCAGGCAGCCATAAAGGTTCTCCTCCAGAGGAACAGACCTTCACTTTACCCCTTGATCTGAAAATAAAAAACCCGCGCATGTGCGCGGGTTTTTCTGCAAGAGCGGAACGCTATTACAGAGCAACAACCTGGATTTGTACGGTTGCTTTGACGTCAGCGTGCAGCTGAACAACAACTTCGTACTCACCGGTGTTACGCAGAACGTTGCCCATGCGGACTTCGCTCTTGGCAACGGCTACGCCGGCAGCAGTGATGGCTTCAGCCACGTCACGGGTACCGATGGAACCGAACAGCTTGCCTTCGTCGCCAGACTTGGAGGCGATGACAACGGCAGCCAGCTCACCCAGCTTGGCAGCGCGCTCTTCGGCAGCAGCCTTGTTGGCAGCCAGTTTGGCTTCCAGCTCAGCGCGACGAGCACCGAAGGCTTCGATGTTGGCCTTGGTGGCCATAACAGCTTTGCCTTGCGGGATCAGGTAGTTACGGGCATAACCAGCTTTTACGGAAACTTGGTCACCCAGACCGCCCAGTTTGGCGATCTTATCGAGCAGGATAACTTGCATTACCTTTCCTCTATAAATTTCGTTGAGTTAGGCGTAAGCGCCGGGCCGATTCTTACTTGTTGTGCAGATCGGTGTACGGCAGCAGAGCCAGGTAACGAGCACGCTTGATGGCGCGTGCCAGCTGACGCTGATACTTGGCGCGGGTACCGGTGATACGGCTCGGTACGATCTTGCCAGATTCAGTGACGTAGTTTTTCAGAGTAACGATATCTTTGTAGTCGATCTCGGTAACGTTCTCGGCGGTGAAGCGGCAGAACTTACGACGACGGAAATAACGTGCCATGGCCTTTATCCTCTAATGCGGTGATCTAAGAATTACTCTTCGGAAGACGCTTCAACAGCATCTTCGCGACGCTCGTCGTCACGACGGGTGAAGCGCTCTTCCTTGGCCTTGGCCATCGGAGAAACTTCAGTCACGGCGTGCTTGGTGCGCATGATCATGTTGCGGATAACGGCATCGTTGAAGCGGAAGTTGGTTTCCAGCTCATCGATAACGGCCTGTTCAGCTTCTACGTTCATCAGAACGTAGTGAGCCTTGTGCAGCTTGTCGATCGGGTAAGCCAGTTGACGACGGCCCCAATCTTCCAGGCGATGAATGGTACCACCAGCGGTGGTGATAGCGCCGGTGTAACGCTCGATCATGCCAGGTACTTGCTCGCTCTGGTCCGGATGAACCATGAAGACGATTTCGTAATGACGCATTTTAGCTCCTTACGGATTAATTCAGCCTCCGCCCAGGTGCAGCCAGACCTCGGAGGCAAGGAACATAGTGATGTTTAGACGCTGCTTTCTAGGGCGGCGTATTGTACGAAATCACCTCTCCCACTGCAACTGGCGAAGCGAGATGTTTTTCTCGATGAGCCCGATACAAAACTTTAATTGATAACAATTATCATTTAGATCCATACTCTCCTCATATCCCCACGGAGGATGACAGTATGCAACCTGCGCTCACCACGGCCATCCCGGCCCGCAAATTCAAGCTGACCCTGCTCGGCCCCGCCTTCATCGCCGCCATCGGTTATATCGACCCGGGCAATTTTGCGACCAATATCCAGGCCGGCTCCACCTTCGGCTATCAACTGCTGTGGGTAGTGGTGTGGGCCAACCTGATGGCCATGCTGGTGCAGACCCTCTCGGCCAAGCTCGGTATCGTCACTGGCAAGAACCTGGCGGAACACATTCGTGATCGTCTGCCCAGGCCCGCAGTCTGGGCCTATTGGGTGCAGGCCGAGATCATCGCCATGGCCACCGATCTCGCCGAGTTCATCGGCGCTGCGGTCGGCTTCAAACTGCTGCTCGGCATCACCCTGCTGGAAGGGGCCTGCATCACCGCCGTGGTCACCTGGGGGATCCTGATGCTTCAATCCCGCGGCCAGAAGCCGCTGGAGTTCGTGGTGGGCGGCCTGCTGCTGTTCGTGGCCGCCGCCTACATCGTCGAGCTGATCTTCTCGCGCCCCCACCTGCCGAGTCTGCTGGAAGGGGCACTCTTCCCCGGCCTCCCCAATGGTGATGCTGTCTATCTTGCCGCCGGCGTGCTTGGTGCCACCGTGATGCCCCATGTCATCTATCTCCACTCGGCCCTGACCCAGCACACCCAGGAGCAGGGCACGGTGACCCAGCGACTGCACAGCACCCGGGTCGACGTGGCCATCGCCATGACCATCGCCGGCTTCGTCAACCTGGCCATGATGGCCATGGCGGCGGCCGCCTTCCACAGCTCCGGCAACCAGCAGGTGGCCGAGCTGGAATCGGCCTACCAGACCCTCACGCCCCTGTTGGGACCGGCAGCCGCCACCCTGTTCGGCCTCTCCCTGGTCGCCTCCGGTATCTCCTCCACCGTGGTGGGGACGCTGGCGGGGCAAGTAGTGATGCAGGGCTTCGTGCGCTTCACCATTCCGCTCTGGCTGCGCCGAGCCATCACCATGGCTCCCGCCTTCGTGGTGATCGCCATGGGCCTCAACACCACGGAAATTCTGGTGCTGAGCCAGGTAGTGCTGAGCTTCGGCATCGCCCTCGCCCTTATTCCGCTGCTGATCCTGACCGGTGATCGCGCCCTGATGGGGGCACATCGCAATCACCCCGTCACCCAGGCCGTGGGGCGCCTCATCGTCGCCCTGGTGATCGGCCTCAATGCCTATCTGCTGGTCACCACCCTCTAACGCCATCTTGAGGCTCATTGACCCGGGTTGATGAGCCTTTTCGCACTTTCGCGTATGCTGCCCCTTTCCCTTCTCATCATCTCGTTGCGGGAGCCCTGCCATGGAACATACCCGAGCCAGCTTCGTACTGGGCCACCATCAGGAACAGGCCAGCGTCGTCTGTTGCAAACAGGGGGATCCGACTCTGCTGGTCACCGACCTCACCCCCTTTCATCCCCAGAGCCACCTCTGGCCCGATCAACCCGGTGACGTGGGCACAGTGCGCTGGGAAGGGGGGGAAGCGGCCGTGGGCCCCTGCCGCATGGGCGCCATCAGTCCCGAGGGCGAGCTGTTCGTGGATACGGAGATTCCGGTCAAGCGGGGGGCGGATGGGTGGGCTTTCGTGGTGGTGCATCCCCTCGCCGGTTCCCATCACCTTGCCATTGGCTCGCCTGTGGAACTGACAGTGGATGCCGAGGCACGCCATGCCCTGAGCCTGGGCCACAGCGCCTGCCACCTGGTGGCACTGGCCCTCAATCGGGCGCTCACGCCCTATTGGCGAAAGGAGACAAGCGAGCTGGACGCTCTCGGGCAGCCGGATTTCGACCGCCTCGCCACCCAGCACTCCCGGGTCGAGCCCAGAGGATCAAAGGAGCAGTACCGGATCGGCAAGAGCCTTCGAAAAAAGGGAATTAACAGCGAGGCACTGCTGGCCGACCTCGACAGGATAGCGATCCAGGTCAACGAGCAGCTGATGCGCTGGCTCAAAGAAGGAGGCGAGATCCGCCGCAGCCGGGCCGGTGATGCCATCATCGATTCCCGCTACTGGCATGGCATGGTGGACGGTCGGGAGATCACCATTCCCTGTGGCGGCACCCATGTAAGCACTCTGACCGAGTTGGGCCAGGTTCAGGTGACGCTGGCCTCCAGTGAAGAGGGATTTACCCTCACCACCCGGGTCACCCCCTGAACCACCCCAGCCCTCCTGATGCCGCACCGCCCTGACCGGGGCGGTGTCCCGACAGAGAGACCGCAGGCAGATCAGCGCGGCGGTATCTCACCCCGGGCTGCTACCCCATGGCCACGGGGTAGCAAAAAACCATGCGATGCACCACGGGTGAGGGGCCACTTGCCCCTTTCCTGGCGCCTGACGATGTCAGGCAGGCTCCCTTCGCATCCCAATGTGAGGGATGTCATCTTCCAGATACCCTTCCCCTTCGGCCACGAAACCATGCTGGCCGTAAAAACCTTGCAGGTGGGCCTGTGCACCGAGCCAGATGCTGTGTGCAGGCCAGCGTGCCTCGCACTCTCTGACCGCTTGCGCCAGCAGGCGGTGACCCAGTCCGCCCCCCCGCGACGTGGGAGAGGTGACCACGCGGCCGATGGCGGCGCCGCTGTCATCACCAATGCCGGGTGCCATGATGCGGGCATAGGCCGCCAGGTGATCCCCCTCACGACCGAGCAGATGCAGCACGCCGTCACGGCGATCCAGCCCGTCCAGATCCTGGAAGGGACAGGTCTGCTCCACCACGAACACCTCGGCGCGCAGGGCAAGCAGCTCATACAATTCATCCGTGGTCAGCTCGGACCAGGATTTCATACTCCAGTTCATGAATGACTCCTGTTTAATGGGGTCTGACAGCATAATCTTGCCCCCGACGAGGGGCATTAACCTTGGTTAAGTTGCCCCCCTTCTCATCCAATGCGGACATGGCCGGCAAAGAGTCGATCTCTGCCCTGGTTCATCGGTAATCCCTTCTGGCTCAACCCTGATCGCGCGTTTTCAGCCGCCTGCGGATGCGGCTCAGGCTGATGGGGGTGATCCCCAGATAGGCGGCAATCTGGTGATCCGGTACCCTGGCATCCAGCGCGGGGAAGCTTCGCAGAAAATGCTGATAGCGCGCCTCTGGGCCCCCGGTCAGCAGCAACAGCTCTTTCTCCTCCTTGATGCGCAGTTGCACTTCAAGGAGATGGTGATACCAGGCGGGCCAGCAAGGGAGTCGGCGCAGATCCGCCAGCGGAAGAAGCTGCAATCGGCAAGGCTCCAGCGCCTCCACACTGTAGCGGGCGGGCTCACCACTGAGCAGGTGGTGGAAGTCGAGAAACTCGTCCCCCTCCCAATAGAACTCCTTGATGTACTCGCGGCCATCCGCCAGCACTACCTTGGCCCGCAACAACCCCTCCTCCACCCTGACCAGCAGCGCCGGACTGTCACCGGCATGCCAGAGGCAGGTGCGAGGGGGCAAGGTCAGGGAGCGGACAAAAGAGAGGAGGCGCTCGGCCTCCTGCTCATCTGCAACCCGTTCCCAGACAAAGGGGGGTCTGTCGGTCATCGTCTTGTCAGACGCGGCGCTGGCGCACGGCTTCGAACAGGCAGACACCGCTCGCCACCGAGACGTTGAGGCTGGATACCGCCCCCGCCATGGGGATGCTCACCAGCTCGTCGCAATGTTCGCGGGTCAGGCGGCGCATCCCCTTGCCTTCGGCCCCCATCACCAGCGCCATGGGACCGGTGAGTTTGGCCTGATAAAGATCGTGATCCGCCTCGCCGGCGGTACCCACGATCCAGACGCCGCGCTCCTGCAGCTCGCGCAGGCTGCGGGCCAGGTTGGTGACCTGGATGAGCGGCACCACTTCGGCAGCGCCACAGGCGACCTTGCGCACCACGGACGTGAGGCCTGTGGCCTTGTCCCGCGGCACGATCACCGCATGCACCCCGGCCGCATCGGCACTGCGCAGACAGGCGCCGAGATTGTGCGGATCGGTCACCCCGTCCAGTACCAGCAGGAAGGGCGCTGTCTCTTGCGCCGCCAGACCGTCCAGCAGGCTGGCCAGGTCGTGCTCGGCCAGCTTGGGCGCTTCAATCACCTTGGCCATGATGCCCTGGTGATTGTTGCCTTCCGCCTTGTCATCCAGCGTCTTGCGGTTCACGCTCTGCACCCTGATGCCGAGTGACTCCAGCTCGGCCAGCAGGGGATGCAGCCGCTCGTCATCGCGGCCCTTGAGAGCCCACACCTCGATGAAGCGCTCGGGGGTGCGCTCCAGCAGCGCGGAGACGGCGTGAATGCCGTAGATCAGTTCAGTACTCATTTAGTGCTCTTGGCCTTGTCGCGAGCCTTTTTGCTCGGTCGTCTGTTGCTGGGCTTGGCACGGCCACCCTTGTCGGATTTACCGCTCTCCTTGCCCTCTTTGCGTTTCTCGTGGCGCTGGGCGCTCTTGGCCTTCTCTTTCTTGATCTCGGCCTGCTTGCGCGCCATCTCCTTGGCGTTCTTGCCGGTGGCCTTGAGGGGCTCTTCCACCATCACGAAGTCGATCTTGCGATCGTCCAGGTTCACGCCCATCACCTTGACCCGCACCTTGTCACCCAGACGATAGCGACGGCGGAAGTTCTCGCCGATCAGCTGCTGGTGCAGCGGGTCGAACTGGTAGTAGTCGTTGGTGAGGGTGCTGACGTGCACCAGACCGTCGATGTGGATCTCCGCCAGACGCACGAAGAAGCCAAAACCGGTGACGCTGGCGATGACGCCGTCAAACTCGTCACCCACGTGATCCAGCATGTACTCGCACTTGAGCCAGTCTGCCACGTCGCGGGTGGCATCATCGGCACGGCGCTCCGTCATGGAGCAGTGCTCGCCCATGGGGTCCACTTCTTCCAGCTGGTAGTGGTAGCCACCGCTCGGGGTCCACTTGTGGCGCAGGTTGCCCTGCTGCTCCTTGGCGGTCTGATACTTGATCGCCCGGTGCAGGATGAGATCCGGGTAGCGACGGATTGGCGAGGTGAAGTGAGCGTAGGACTTCAGGGCCAAGCCGAAGTGACCGATGTTGTCGGCCTGATAGATGGCCTGACGCATGGAGCGCAGCAGCATGGTGGAGAGCAATTCCGCATCCGGGCGCCCTTCGAATTTGGCGGCCAGGTCGGCAAAGTCCTTCGGCTCGGGCTCCAGGCCCCCCTTGAGCTCCAGACCCAGTTCGGCCAGGAAGTCACGGAAGCCGGTGAGACGCTCCTCGCCCGGGCGGTCGTGCACCCGGAACAGGGCGGCGGCCTCGTTCTTCTCGATGTAGCGGGCGGCCGCCACGTTCGCCTGGATCATGCACTCTTCGATGATCTTGTGGGCGTCATTGCGCACCAGCGGTACGATACGGTCGATCTTGCGCTGGGCGTTGAAGATAAAGCGGGTCTCCTCGCTCTCGAACTCCACCGCACCGCGTTGATGGCGAGCATGCTTGAGCGCCTTGTAGAGGTTGCTCAGCTCCTCGATGTGGCCCACCAGCGGATCATACTGCTGACGCAGCTTGGGATCCCCGTCCAGGATCGCCGCTACCTTGGTGTAGGTCAGGCGAGCGTGGGAGTTCATTACCGCTTCGTAGAACTTGTAGCCGGACATGCGGCCGGCGGCGGAGATGGTCATCTCGCACACCATGCAGAGCCGGTCGACCTGCGGGTTCAGGGAACACAGACCGTTGGAGAGCACCTCCGGCAGCATGGGCACCACGAACTCGGGGAAGTAGACCGAGTTGCCGCGCTGATAGGCTTCGGTATCGAGGGCCGTGCCCGGTTTCACATAAGCCGAAACGTCCGCGATGGCGACCCACAGGCGCCAGCCACCACCGCGCTTGGCTTCACAGAAGACGGCGTCATCGAAGTCGCGGGCGTCTTCCCCGTCGATGGTCACCAGCGGCAGGGCGCGCAGATCGATGCGACCCTCTTTGGCCTTCTCCGGCACCTGCTCGCCGAGACCGGCGACCTCCTTGGTCACCTCTTCCGGCCAGGTATGCGGAATGCCGTGGGTACGCAGGGCGATCTCGATCTCCATGCCGGGCGCCATGTTCTCACCCAGGACTTCCAAGACGGTACCGACCGCATTGAAGCGGGCAGTGGCGCGCTGGTTGATGCGCACGACCACGACCTGGCTCTGGCGAGCCCCCTTGTTCTCCCCTTCCGGGATGATGATGTCCTGACCGATGCGGCTGTCATCGGGTACCACGAAACCGACGCCGTTCTCGACGAAGTAACGACCGACGATGTCCGCCTCGCGGGATTTGAGCAGGCGCACCAGACGCGCTTCCTGACGACCCTTGCGATCGATCTCGGTCGGCTGCACCAGGGCATAGTCGCCATGCATCAGGCGCTGCATCTCACGGTTGTTCAGGAAGAGATCCGCTCCACCACCCTCGGGGCGCAGAAAACCGAATCCATCTTTGTGGCCAAGCACATAGCCTTTGACCAGATTCAGGCGATCCGGCAGGGCGTAACATTGGTTGCGGGTGAACACGAGCTGCCCGTCGCGCTCCATGGCGCGCAGACGACGTCGCAAGGCTTCCAACGGCTCTTCATCGGTCAGCTTGAGGACCTTGGCCAGCTCTTCCCGGGACATGGGTTTCTCATGGCCCTTGATGAGCTCCAGCAGCATCTCGCGACTGGCGATGGGGTTTTCGTATTTTTCGGCCTCGCGTTGGAGGAAAGGATCTTTTTGAGACATAAGCAGGCCTTAGGGTAGGTAATAACGCAGACATTATATCGGAGGGGGGAGCTAATGGCATCCATCGACTGCCTTTTGGCCATTCTCTCTGTCATACTGGACACAGTTTGCAGGTATGTGAGACTCGGAACTCATGAGCAAGGACTCGTTCGCCCAATCTGCCGCCTATTTGAAACAGGCGGTTCCCCTGATGATCAAGTATCAAATTCCCACCACGCCGAACAACTATCACCTTTGGTACAGCTATGTCTCCGGCGACATGCCCGAACTCAACCATGCCGTCGATCAGGCGATAAAACAACAGGGGACCTTCTCCCTGACCACCTGTGAGCGTCTCTACCACCAGCACCTTGCGGCTCAGGACGAGCAGCAGATGGAGGCGATGAAACTTAATCTGGCGGCCATGGCCAGCGAGCTGAGTCACTCGATGCAGGATGCCATCTCCGATACCGGGCTGTTTCAGGAGATGCTCGACAAGAGTTTCGACAAGCTGAGCAAGATTGATGACGAGGGGCTCAGCCTGGAAGACACCATGGGGATCCTGCGGGATCTCGTGCGCGAGTCACGTGACGTACGCATGTCCACCCTCCACTTTCGCAACCAGCTCAGCAGCGCCGAGAAAGAGATAAAGGAGCTGAAACAGGCCCTGAACGAGACGAGGAAGCTCGCCACCGAGGACCCGCTCACGTCTCTGCTCAATCGACGCGCCTTCGATCTCGAGATGGACAGCCTCATCCGCAGCAAGCAGCCCTTCTCCCTGATCCTGACCGATATCGATCGCTTCAAGAACTTCAACGACGAATACGGACATCTGCTGGGGGACCAGGTGCTGCGCATCGTCGGCAAGCGGCTGCGAGAGGCCAGCAAGGAGGGCATAACCGCCTATCGCCTGGGGGGTGAGGAGTTTGCCCTCTTGGTGCCAAACCGCGCCCTGGCGCTGACCCGCCAGATGGCCGAGAGCCTGCGTCGCGTCATCGAGCGGATGTCGATTCTGGATCGCAAATCCGGGCGACGCATCGATCACATCACCGCCTCGTTCGGTGTGGGGGAATACATCCCCCAGGAGACGGCAGACACCCTGATCGAGCGTACCGACAAGCTGCTCTACAAGGCCAAGGAGCTGGGACGCAATCGGGTGATGCCACTGCCCTCCTGATCCCACCAGATGCAAAAAGGCCGGTCATTGACCGGCCTTTTTCATGCTTCCCTTCTCGGGATCAGAGGCTTTTCAGCTTCTCTTCCGGCAGGGCCAGCTCGTCATTGTGGTTGACACCGATACCGCGCTCCAGCACATGGCGGGCGATGGCATGGGCCTCTTCCAGCGAGTGCATGCTGTAAGTACCGCACTGGTATTCGTTCAGCTCGGGGATCTTGCCCTGATCCTGCACGGTCAGCACGTCGCTCATGGCTGCCTGCCAGGCAGCGCCAACACGGGCTTCATCCGGCGCACCGATCAGGCTCATGTAGAAGCCGGTGCGGCAACCCATGGGAGAGATGTCGATGATCTCCACCCCATTCCCATTGAGATGATCACGCATGAAGCCGGCAAAAAGATGCTCCAGGGTATGGATGCCGCGCTCGGAGAGGATCTCCTCGTTCGGCACGCAGAAACGCAGGTCGAACACGGTGATGGTGTCCTTGTTCGGGGTCTGCATGGTCTTCGCCACCCGCACTGCCGGGGCGGCCATGCGGGTATGGTCGACGGTAAAACTGTCCAATAACGGCATTTCTGACTCCTGATTGGTTACCAGAACCAGCCCCCGCTGGAGAGCTGATCTTTGCATTGTCGATACTGGGCACCGTAGCGCTGGGCACGGGCCTCCACCTTGCGGGAGACCTTCATCAGCCATCCCTTGCTGCGGTAGCTGCCACGTCGGTAGCCCCCCCAGCCTTCGTGATAATTGAGATACTGGCCATAGGCATCCCACTTGGACGTGCCGTTGAGCCGCTGTGCCTTGTGAGTGTACCAGCCCATGAAATCGATGGCGTCGGCAAAGTCGTCGCGATCGCTCCAGCCGTTGCCGGTTTCCCGCTGGTAGTCGGCCCAGGTTTCGTCTTTCACCTGGGCATAGCCGTAGGCTGAACTGGCCCGCCCGGTGGGGATGAAGAGGAAATACTGCATTGGCGGCTGGGCATCATGCACGAAGGAGGACTCCTGGTACATCATGGCCATCACTACCTGGACAGGTGTCCCCCACTTCTCGTTCATCTTGAGCGCCGCCTCGTGCCACTCGGGTTTCTCCCGAAAGATCTGGCACAGGTTTTCCGGCTGTGCCGGCGGCCGGGTACTGCACGCGGTGAGTGCCATCAAGCACGCCGCCACGACCCCGATACGGTACAACGACATCAGGGCAACAGACTCTTGCTGTTCATCACAGGGCACATCCACCACATCAGATCGCGTCTTCGTTCTCTTCACCAGTACGAATACGAATGACGCGTTCCACCTCGCAGACGAAGATCTTGCCATCGCCGATCTTGCCGGTACGCGCTGTGTTCTGAATGGCTTCCAGGCAGGCATCGAGATCCTCGTCCTGCACCACCAGCTCCACCTTGACCTTGGGCAGGAAGTCGACCATGTACTCGGCACCGCGATAGAGCTCGGTATGGCCCTTCTGGCGGCCGAACCCCTTGACCTCGGACACTGTCATGCCGTTGATGCCGATCTCGGCCAGGGCCTCGCGCACATCGTCCAGCTTGAACGGTTTGATGATGGCTTCAATCTTCTTCATGGTGACTCCTTACCAGTTCTGTTTGCCGAACCCGGACGTGATGGGATAGCGGCGGTCCTTACCAAAGTTGCGAGCAGTGATGCGGGGGCCGACGGCGGCCTGACGGCGCTTGTATTCGTTGAGATCCACCAGGCGGATCACCTTGCGTACCACCGCCTCTTCGAAACCTTCCGCCACCATGTCGGCGACAGACGCATCCTCTTCCACGTAGCGCTTGAGGATGGCATCCAGAATGTCATAGGGGGGCAGGCTGTCCTGGTCCACCTGATCCGGTGCCAGTTCGGCCGACGGGGGACGATCGATGACCCGCTGCGGGATCACGTACTCCACGCTGTTGCGATATTCGCACAGCTTGAAGACCAGGGTCTTGGGGACGTCCTTGAGCACATCAAAGCCACCCGCCATGTCGCCATACAGCGTGGCATATCCCACGGCCATCTCGCTCTTGTTGCCAGTGGTCAGCACGATACGGCGGCGCTTGTTGGACAGCGCCATCAAGAGTACACCGCGGCAGCGGGCCTGCAGGTTCTCTTCGGTGGTGTCGCGGGCGGTCCCTTCAAACAGAGGTGCCAGCTGCGTCATGAAGCCTTCGAACATGGGTTCGATGGAGATGATGTTGAACTCCACCCCCATCCGCTCGGCCTGCTCCTTGGCATCCTCCACGCTCATCTGGGCGGTGTATCGGAACGGCATCATCACCGCCTGCACCTTGTCCGCCCCGATGGCGTCGGCCGCAATGGCCAGGGTCAGCGCCGAGTCGATACCACCGGAGAGGCCCAGCACGGCGCCCTGAAAACCGTTCTTGGTGACATAGTCGCGCACCGCCAGCACCAGGGCCTGATAGGTCTCGGCCAACGGCTCCAGCGGTGCGGCGGGTTCCCGCTCCTTCACCGGCTGACCATCGGCAAAGCGCACCAGCGCCAGCTCTTCGGCAAATGGAGCAAGCTTGTGGGTCAGCTCGCCCTGGCTGTTGAACACCTTGGAGCAGCCGTCGAAGATCAGCTCGTCCTGGCCGCATACCTGGTTGAGGTAGATGAGCGGCAGGCCGGTCTGATCGCAGCGTTCCGCCATCAGCTCGCGGCGGATCCAGGGTTTTTCCTGATCATAAGGAGAGGCATTGATGGTGAGCAGCAGCTCGGCCCCCGCCGCCTTGGCGGCCAGCGCCGGACCCGGCTGCCAGAGATCTTCGCAGATGAGCAAACCCAGCTGATGGCCACGGAACGGCACCACACAGGTATCGGCCGCCGCAGTGAAGTAGCGCTTCTCGTCGAACACCCCGTAGTTGGGCAAGTCCTGTTTGAAATAACGTGCCCGCAGTTGACCGCGCTCGTAGAGAGACGCCGTATTGTAAAGCGCCCCCTCTTCGCGCCAGGGATGGCCCACCAGAATGGCACATTGTCCCTGCCATGCCGCGATGCGGGACAGCGCAGCCTCGACCCGGATCATCAGGTCGGCGCGCAACAGCAGATCCTCAGGCGGGTATCCTGTCAGGGCCAGCTCGGAGCAAACCAGCAGATCGGCCCCTTGCTGATCGGCCAGGGCTGCTGCCGCCAGTACCTTGTCACAGTTATCTTCGATGGCGCCTACCGTCAGATTTAACTGGGCAAGCATCAGAGAGAGGGCTTTTGCCATGGCGATGCATCTTGAATTCGAAAATGATGGGGAATAATAAAGAAAAGGCGCTGGCTGTGCCAGCGCCTTGGCTCCCTCAGCAAGCCTTAGGGAGAACAGGTCAGGTTTGCGGCATTGGTGACGCCGTTGTTTACCAGCAAGGTACAGGGACCGCTGATGACCTGACCGCTGGCTGGCGGAGTCATGGGGATACTCAAAGAACTCGGCTTAAGCAAGAAGGTCGAGTTGCCCGAGTAGGAGAAGTTCACCACCAGAGTGCTGTTCTGCTCAGCCGTGCAAGTATAGATTGCCGTCTGGTTGTCGCTGCTCGGCTTGTCTATCTGGCAAGTGGCCCCGGAGGTCGAGGTATTCATCGACAGGTTATTGAAGACATTTTTCTTGCAGGCGATAGGGGTCGGATCATTGTTCTTGGTTTTCTCCAGGCACTGTACCTTGCCTGTGACCGTCAGCAGAGGCTGCGTGACAATCCCAGAGTCAATCTTGACGGCCAACTCTGTACTGAGAGCCAGGCTCTGATCCCTTGGTGAAATCAGCGTAGCGGTAATCCCCGAGTTACCCTGATAAACGGTGGCCCTGACCTTCACGTTTTGCAGCACCTGGTTACTGTCCTTGGTGGATTTCTTGGCAACCAGATAACCACGGCTGTAACTGCCGAAGTAATAGTTATTGAGATCCACTATGGTATCGACCGGTTCATTGCTGACGGTGGCATAGTCGGTCACGGCCCCCCCGAGCTGGCCACTGAGCGGTGTCATGGACCACTCAGCCAACATGGTCAGGTTGATATCCTGAAATGGCACCTTGGCCAGATAACCAGTGACACTGGTGTCTATCCCGGTCAGATAGGTAGGATTCAGAACATCGACATATATTCCACGGGCAATCAGCTGGCGCGTGCCGGTATTGATCGTGATCCCCGTAACGGCGTCCCCACCAGGCGCAACGTTGGCAGGAATCTGAAGCCATGTGGGAAAATCACTTATCGCAGGCGCGCTCACCGTCGGGGTCGAGGTCCAGTTCAGGGTCTGTTTCTGCCAGTCGATATAAGCCTTGACCACATACTGGATGTAATTCTGGTAACTGACCTGATTCGCCGCCTTGGCCAAGAAATCCGAGGTAGTGACAATAACCTGGACCAGGTTCCAATCAGGGAGGGAGCGATAGTACCCATCCAGTCGCACAAACCGGCAAGCATCCACATAGGTGCCGCTGGCCGCTACGGACAGGGCGCTGTTATAGCGCTGCCTACTGGTATTGAGCGGTGCGTAGTAGCTGAGAAAACTTCCTCCCGAACCATCAAAATGATCTTTGCAGCAGCTTGTGCAGAGCGCTGGCTGATTATTGCCGCTGACTGTTCCGGTCTGCTTGGTCTGTTGTGCCCCTGTCTTCCAATAGAGCTGGCTGGTGGCAGTACTGTAGGGCTGGCCCGGCAGATAGGCACTCAAAGTGGAACCATAAGTGCAGGCGCAACTTACCGAGCTGATATCTTGCTGGATTTGCTGGGTATTTCCCTGGTTTGCAGGCTGGTAGGTCACTGTTTCAAACTGCACCTCCTTGCCGACAGTGTTGTTTTTGGCCACCACTGTTGGAGAAGGTTTGCTGGTTTCCTGTCTGCTGCCGTTGCCGAGATCGATTGAGATCACGTCCGGCGCAACCCCCGGGGTGTAATTGATCTTCGGCCCTGTCCGAGCTGTATCCAACCCCCCATTCAACTGTTCCACGGTCAATGATTCAGTGGGGGAGACATAACCCGTAAGCGCGACCGAGGTAGTCACCCCTTCGCTGTTGGTCCAGCTCACTGTGGTATTGATCTGCTTTCGCCCAGGGTAGTTCAGCAAATACCCTGCAGGAGCCGTGTTCTGCCATGCAGAAGTGGCTCCGTTCCAATATTGGTTGACCACAGTCCAGGCCAACGTGTAGCTGTCGCCAGACTGGCTCTTGGTCGTATTGCCACTCGCAATGGCCGTATCATGTACAGAACCTTAAGCGGCAAGCGAATTAATAATACCGTCTAACGTGTTGTTTTGCTTGGATTTTCTCTGCCT
>NZ_JAPCIY010000041.1:0-36715 GCF_027707645.1 Aeromonas sp. QDB30
CTCTGCTGTCTGAATGAACAATATTTGTTCGAATGTATGGGGTTGTTCAAAGTATAAACACTGATGCGTCAGCCCTGGCCCATAGAGCGCTGACAGAAATAAGGGAAAGACTGGAATGGGCAGCTGATTATTTGGCCAAGAACGCTTGCCGAACCAAGCAGAGAAAATCGATACAGAACAGGACCTTGGAAGGAGTTTTAAAGGGACTCAACGCTTAAGGTCCTGTACATGAGGAGAGCTTAAACAGTATTCTCCATTCACTAACTGGGAAAAATATTTCGCAAAAAAAGTCCAATGTGAATCTGAATACTTAAGAACCAAGTGGGAAAAGTTATACGAATATCGGTGCAAAATAGCCCACTGCCGTGGCATTAGCAAACCAGAGTTAGCTGAGCTGACAAATATAAGTGATGATATATGCCAGAAGATACAGGCAGCCTTAGATTCCATTGGCGACATGCACATTGAAGAATCAGAGCGAGAGGAGCTTGCTGAGAACTTCAGTGGCATGGCAAATAAACTAGCTGGTGAATATATCGAAAAATACAATAAACTTGTACATATAGTAAGAACTGCATGCGAGTTGTCATCCAACGACGATGATTCTTATGGAAAACATGAAACAAACAAGACAAATATAAGGATGCAAGCTAGGTATTTATATGACAACAAAGGACTTATTGATAAGAGTACATCAGACGACATAATTAACCTGCAAACATTTAGAAATAAGATTGTTCATCAGGTTGGCATTGTCAGCCTTTCAGAGCTAGAGCTCTCTGAAAATTCCACCACTCTAGATTCTGTAATAGAAAACCTGTCATCACTTAAACTAGAGGATATTACTTCAAAGAAGGGTTTAAACTTACGAAATACAAAGTAACCCTCAAGAGAAGGGCGCTTTCGCGCCCTTCTATATTAATTACCCTTCCTGATTTTCCCCGACTGCCGGTTCTGCGCCGGCGACGGTTTCAATCTCGATGCGATCGACGCGCTGCAAACCCCGGGGCAGCTTGGCGCCGCGGCGGCCGCGCTCGCCACGGTAGTAGTCAAGGTCAGACGGCTTGAGGGTCAGCTTGCGCTTGCCGGCAAACAGGGTGACCGACTGGCCCTGCGGGATAATGGCCGCCATCACCACAAACTCCTCCCGCGCCTTCACCCGTGCCGACGGGATACTGATGAGCTTGTTGCCCTTGCCCTTGCCGAGTACCGGCAGGGTGTTGAGCGGGAACAGCAGCATCCGCCCCTCGTTGGAGATGGCCATGCAGAGATCCGTGTCCGGCGCGCCTATCCTCTGGGGCGCCATGACAATGCCCCCTTCCGGCACGGTGAGCAGCGCCTTGCCGTTCTTGTTCTTACCGATCAGGTCGTCATATTTGCAGACGAAGCCGTAGCCGGCGTCAGAACAGATGAGGTACGGCTCGCCTTCGTTCCCCATCACCAGATGACGCACCTCTTCGCCGGCCCCCAGCGCGAAGCGACCGGTGAGTGGCTCGCCCTGACTGCGGGCGGAGGGCAGAGTGTGCGCCTCCAGCGAGTAGGTTCTCCCCAGGGTGGAGAGGAACACCGCCTGCTGATTGCTGCGGCCATGGGCGTGGGCCAGATAGCCATCTCCCGCCTTGTAGGAGAGGCCCTCCACATCCACGTCGTGACCCTTGGCGGCGCGCACCCAACCCTTGTCGGAGAGGATCACGGTCACCGGCTCACTCGGGGTGAGCTCCTTCTCGGTCAGCGCCACGGCGGTGGCGCGCTCCACCAGCGGGGTGCGGCGATCGTCGCCGTACTTCTCGGCGTCCGCCAGGATCTCTTTCTTGAGCAATGTGCTGAGACGGCGCTCGGAACCCAGGATCAGTTCCAGCTTGTCGCGCTCTTCCGCCAGCTCATTCTGTTCGGCGCGCAGCTTGAACTCTTCGAGCTTGGCCAGGTGGCGCAGTTTGAGCTCGAGGATCGCCTCGGCCTGGGTCTCGCTGATATTGAAACGCTCCATCATCACCCGGCCCGGCTCCTCCTCGGTGCGGATGATCTCGATCACCTCGTCGATGTTGAGGTAGGCGATCAGCAAGCCTTCGAGGATGTGCAGGCGAGCCAGCACCTTGTCGAGGCGATACTGCAGGCGGCGGCGCACCGTCTCGCGGCGAAAACTCAGCCACTCGGTGAGGATGGTCTTGAGGTCTTTCACCTGGGGCCGGTTGTCCAGACCCAGGATGTTGAGGTTGACCCGGTAGTTCTTCTCCAAGTCCGTGGTGGCGAACAGGTGGGCCATCAGCCCCTCTACGTCCACCCGGTTGGAGCGCGGCACGATCACCAGACGGGTCGGGTTCTCGTGGTCCGACTCATCCCGCAGATCGGTGACCATCGGCAGCTTTTTCGCCACCATCTGGGCGGCAATCTGCTCCATGATCTTGGCGCCTGAGGCCTGATGGGGCAGCGCCGTGATGACGATGTCGCCATCTTCCTCGCTCCACACCGCCCGCTGCTTGATGGAGCCCTTGCCGGTCTCGTAGATTTTGCGGATGTCGTCGCGGGGCGTGATGATCTCGGCGTTGGTCGGGTAGTCCGGCCCCTGCACATGGGCCATCAGGGCATCCAGGCCGGCATTGGGATTATCCAGCAGTTCCACACAGGCATGAGCCACTTCCCGCGCGTTGTGGGGCGGGATATCGGTCGCCATGCCTACCGCAATACCGGTCACCCCGTTGAGCAGGATGTGCGGCAGGCGGGCAGGCAGCACCACCGGCTCTTTCATGGTGCCGTCGAAGTTCGGCGTCCACTCCACCGTGCCCTGTCCCAGCTCGGAGAGCAGCAGCTCGGAGAAGCGCGACAGCCGCGCCTCGGTATAACGCATGGCGGCAAAGGATTTGGGATCGTCCGGCGCACCCCAGTTGCCCTGACCGTCCACCAGCGGGTAGCGGTAGGAGAAGGGCTGGGCCATCAGCACCATGGCTTCGTAACAGGCGCTGTCGCCGTGGGGGTGGTATTTGCCCAGCACGTCACCCACGGTACGGGCAGACTTCTTGTGCTTGGACAGCGCCGACAGACCCAGCTCGCTCATGGCGTAGATGATGCGCCGCTGCACGGGCTTGAGGCCGTCGCCGATATGCGGCAGGGCCCGATCCATGATGACGTACATGGAGTAGTTCAAGTAAGCCTGTTCGGTAAAGGTGCGCATTGGCTGGCGCTCTACCCCGTCCAGACTGAGCTCGATGGCATCACTCATGTGATTATCTCTTTCGGTTCGGGAGCTGGTTGGCGCTCTACTTCATCCAACAGACTGAGCTCGATAGCATCACTCATAAGGTTGTTCTCTTGCTATGGCACGCCCTCAGAGGGCACGCCGGAAATGCGGGTCGGCAGGGGGCCGACGGTGCATCACAAGACCCCCTCCCAACCTCCCCCTCCATGAGGGGGAGGAGAGGCTTGGCCCCCTCCCCTTGCGAAGGGGAGGGCCGGGGTGGGGTACTTGCGACTCGCTTTAGATGATGGCGAGGTTGCCCTTCTCTTCCAGCCACTCGCGGCGATCACCGGCGCGCTTCTTGGCCAGCAGCATGTCCATCAGTTGCAGGGTCTCGTCCCCATCTTCCCCTTCTGCCCCCCCTTCCGCGCCCATGGTGAGCTGCACCAGACGGCGGGTGTTGGGATCCATGGTGGTTTCCCGCAACTGTTTCGGGTTCATCTCACCCAGACCCTTGAATCGGGTCACCATCACCTTGCCCTTCTTCTTCTCGGCTTCGACCCGTTGCAGCACGCCGTTCTTCTCGTCCTCGTCGAGGGCGTAGTAGACCTCTTTACCAATATCGATCCGGTAGAGGGGCGGCATGGCGACATAGACGTGGCCTTTCTCCACCAGCGTGCGGAAGTGTTTCACAAAGAGGGCGCAGAGCAGGGTGGCGATGTGCAGACCGTCCGAGTCCGCATCCGCGAGGATGCACACCTTGCCGTAGCGCAGGCCACTGAGGTCGTTGGAGTCGGGGTCGAGCCCGATGGCCACCGAGATGTCGTGCACCTCCTGGGAGGCGAGCACCTGACCGGCCTCCACCTCCCAGGTGTTCAGGATCTTGCCGCGCAGGGGCATGATGGCCTGGAATTCGCGATCCCGCGCCTGCTTGGCACTGCCGCCCGCGGAGTCACCCTCCACCAGGAACAGCTCCCCCTGCATGGGGTCGGCGCAGCCGCAGTCGGTGAGCTTGCCGGGCAGGGCCGGACCCTGGGTAATCTTCTTGCGCACCACCGTCTTGGCGGCGCGCATCCGGCGCTGGGCGCTGGAGATGCAGAGCTCCGCCAGCTGTTCCGCGAGCTCGGTGTTGCTGTTGAGATAGAGACTGAAGGCATCCTTCACCACGCCCGACACGAACGCCGAGCTCTGGCGGGACGACAGCCGCTCCTTGGTTTGCCCTGCAAACTGGGGGTCCTGCATCTTGATGGAGAGGATGTAGGCGCAGCGATCCCAGATGTCTTCCGGGGTCAGCTTGACCCCGCGCGGCAAGAGGTTGCGGAACTCGCAGAACTCGCGCATGGCGTCGAGCAGCCCCTGGCGCAGGCCGTTGACGTGGGTACCGCCAAGCGCCGTGGGGATGAGGTTCACATAGGACTCGGCGAGGCACTCGCCCCCTTCCGGCAGCCAGCACAGGGCCCAGTCCACCGCCGATTGCTCGGAGCTGAAGGAGCCGACGAAGGGCTGCTCCGGCAGGCAGGTGAACTGCTTGACCGCATCGATGAGGTAATCCTTGAGACCGTCTTCGTAGCACCACTCAAGCCGGATGCCGGTGTTCTTGTCGAGGAACTTGATGGTGAGGCCCGGGCAGAGCACGGCCTTGGCCTTGAGCAGGTGCTCGAGCTTGGAGACCGAGAAGCGCGGCGAGTCGAAGTAGCGCGCCTCTGGCCAGAAGCGCACCCGGGTGCCGGTGTTGCGGCGGCCGCAGGTGCCTGTGATGGTCAGCTCCTGTACCTTCTCGCCACGCTCGAAGGCGATGTCATAGACCTGGCCGTCGCGGCGCACCGTCACCTCGACCCTATCGGAGAGGGCGTTCACCACCGAGATCCCCACCCCGTGCAGGCCGCCGGAGAACTGGTAGTTCTTGTTGGAGAACTTGCCCCCCGCGTGCAGCTTGCAGAGGATGAGCTCCACCCCGCTGACCCCTTCCTCCGGGTGGATGTCCACCGGCATGCCGCGACCGTCGTCGATCACCTCGAGGGACTGGTCCTCGTGCAGGATCACCTCCAGATTGCGGGCATGCCCCGCCAGCGCCTCGTCGACGCTGTTGTCGATGACCTCCTGGCCGAGGTGATTGGGCCGGGTGGTGTCGGTGTACATGCCGGGGCGACGACGCACCGGTTCGAGGCCATTGAGGACCTCAATGGCATCCGCATTGTATTGAGTGGACATGGAGGGCCTTGCGAATTGACGTTTGGGGGGAATCTTACTCGCTGGGAGGGCCCGGGACAAATGGGGCGCTCGCAAAGGGTGATCCAGAGGGGCTCCGGCCTCCCCGCCCGGGATCAGGCGGGTTCCCCGGGCAGGGCCTGCACAAGCTGGGAGAGGGAGCAGTGGAGTCGCCACACCAGCCCCGCCAGAGCCCGGGCCGCCGGATCTGCATGTTCCCCCAGCCCTTGGCTGATGCGGTCCAGCTCCGCCAGGGTGCGCCCCAGGGTCTCGTGCTGCACGCCCCCTTCGGTCAGAATGCCTTTCAGGCAGCGCAGACAGCCGTCCCGCACCAGATAGAGGGTCGGATCCCGGCTGCGCCAGAGCCTGAGCTGCCAGACGATATGGCTGCAATTGAGCAGCACCACGCCCCAGCGCAGCACCCAGAGCCGGGGCCAGCTGGTCCACGAAATCCCGCCGCAGACGATGCATCAGGCGGCGGCTCTTGCGCCGATCCGAGCTGGGCCTCAGGAGCTGGAACGCCAGCCCTGCGCTCATCACCCCCAGTGCCTGGGCAAGGCTGCTGTTGACGAAGGCGAGGTAGTCGTAGCTCGGCGGATTGGTGATGGCAAGGAAGGAGCCGAGCAGCACGATGAGCTGGCCCCAGAGCGCCGCCCCCTGGGGGCGCTGCAATTTCAGCAGTTGCAGGGTGATGAGGGCGGGGAACAGCAGGGCGCAGAAGATCCAGAAGTCGTCGATGCGGATCATCAGCCCGAACTTGACCCCGAAGCAGATAAAGCTGAGCAGCACGATGGCCTTGAGCATGGTCTGGGCCCCCTTCGCCGGGGCCGGGGTGGCGGAATAGAGCACGCAGCAGATGGCGAGCAGGGTCAGGGCCGCGGCGCCCGCATCCCACTGGGTGTGGATCCAGAAGGTGCAGCCAAGCATCACGCAGAGGAAGGTACGCCCCCCGTTGTAGGCCGCCTCCAGGCCGTCGGTGTGGCTGGTCAGAGAGCTGTGGCGCGGCGGCGCCGGCCACTCCTGACCATCGTGGCGGGCCAGCCTTTCCAGCCAGCGCTGACACTCCAGGTAGCTCCAGCAGAAGTGGCGCAGCCGCAGCCAGAAGGCCTGACAGCGATAATCGTCCCCCGAACGGGCCACGAAGGGCGCCATCAGGCGGGCGATGCGCAGCTTGTCGCAGCCCCCCTGCCCCAGCTCCCGCAGCACGGCGGCCAGCATGGGGGCCGGGTCGACTGCGTCCTCTGGCCAGTGTTGCAGCATGCGGCGCAGCCCCGAGATGAGGCTGACCATCCTCAGCTGGCGATGGAGCAGATAGTTCAGCAACTGGTTGTGGCGACGCAGGCGGTGGTGGCTCCAGACGGCCTGGATGCGCAGCACGTTCAGGGTGAGGATCTGACCGATCACCCCCTCGTGGGCGGTGCGCACATCGGCGCCCGTCTCCCCGAGCCAGAGCAGCTGGGCATGTTCCAGCAGCCGGGTCTGGCTCTTGCCGAGGGAGTCCAGCAGGGTCTCGCCATCGGAGAAACTCGGCAGGATCATCATCATCAGGCCGCCGCAGAGGATGCCGACGATCACCTCGCTCACCCGGGCCTGGGCGATGTCGAAGATATGTTGCGGGTCGGTCAGGTTGACGCAGGAGAAGGCGATGATGGCGGCGGTATAGCCCGCCAGGGCGAAACCGTAGGAGACGTTGTTCTGATGGTGGTTGGAGATGTAGGTGCACCCCCCCAGCCAGAGGGCGATAAGCAGGCTGAAGAGCCAGGGATCACCGATGCCAAGGCCGGTGATCATCACCGCCGCCATGGCGCCGATGAGGCTGCCCACCACCCGCCCCAGGCTCTTGCTGATGACGCCCCCCACGGTGGGAAAGCTCACCACGGCGGCGGAGGTCATGGCCCAGTAGGGGGAGTCGAGTTGCAGCACGAACGCCAGCCAGAGCGACAGGCACATGGCCAGGGCATTGCGCAGGGCGTAGCGCCACTGTCCGCCGTTGGCCTTGCCCCAGGGGGTCTGGCGCCAGAGCGAGGGGATCACTCTAGTCCCCTATGGTGATGGTGCAGGTCGTGCCCGCGATCAAGACCAGATCCGGGGGAATCGCCAGCAGCCTGATCCGCACTGGCACCCGCTGGGCCAGACGCACCCAGGGCACGTTCGGCTTGACGTCGAGCAGCAGCCCCTCACTGCCTTCCAGGCTCTGATCGTGAATGGCGCGCCCTATGCTTTCCACCTCCCCCCTGAGTACCCGATCCCCGCTGTAGAGCACCACCTCGGCCGGTTTGCCGGGGGCGATGTGCCTGAGCTTGGTCTCTTCGAAATAGCCCTGCACATAGAAGGAGTGGGTGTCTATCAGGGCCACCAGGGGCACCCCGGCGGTGGCGTAGTTGCCGACCCTGGCCTGCAGATTGGTGATGTAGCCGTCGCTCGCGGCATGGACCTCGGTCCGGGCAAGGGACCATCTGGCCTGCTCCAGATTGGCCTGGGCCACCTCATAGGCCGCCTTCATCGCCTGGGCATTGAGCCTGGACTCATCCACCGCCTCGGCGGAGATGACGGTGCGGGAGAGGCTCTGGCGACGGTTCGCCTCGTGCTCCGCCTTGTCGAGATCCGACCTGGCCTTGGCCAGGGCCGCGCTGGCGTTGTCCAGCGCGATGCGATAGGGCTCGGGATCCAGAGTGAAGAGCAGTTCCCCCGCCTTCACCAGCTGGTTGTCCTTGACCCCTATCCTGACGATCTTGCCCGACACCTGGGGCGTGATGCTGACCAGCTCGGCCCTCACCTTGCCATCCCGGGTCCAGGGCCCCTGCATGTAGTCGTTCCACAGCCACCAGAGCGACACCAGCGCCAGGGCAAAGACCAGCAGGGTGGAGAAGTATTTGAGGGTCGCAAGGGGTGATTTAGCCATGTAGCAATATCCATAGGGCGCCACTGACGGCGAGGATGAAGAGGGAGAGATCCATCAGCAGGGGGTGCCAGACATCCCCACCATAGAGCCAGTCACGCAGCAGGTGGTGCACGGGCAGCCAGCCCAGCAGGCCGAGCAGTACGGCCTTGAACAGGGGCGGAAAGTAGAGCGAGGCCCCGAGGATCAGATCCGGCAGCGCTGAAGCAGTCGTCACGGGTGTGCCCCTGTTGGCAGAGATGGAATGAAGAGAGAGGCCGGGGTCCGCCGGGAGACGGACAGGGCAAGGTTAACACAGCCATTGCGGGGGCTACACAGGCAGATGACCCCCTGAGGTGTCGTCACGGGAGTGGCGCGGCAACACCTCGCCCGTCCTCCCCGCCACCCGTCGGGGCAGTCACCTCGCGTTCAATCGGCTACGGTATCTGCCGGGTGATGCACCCCGTCGCGGGTCGGCACCTCTCCCAGATCGAACGGGTTGACCCCCTCCAGACAGGCGAGGTTGTAGCCATATTCCGCCGGATTGGATCGGCGCTGGTGATGGGTGTAGATGCCGCAGACGCTGCAGAAGTAGTGTTTCGCGGTGCGGGTGTTGAACTGGTAGCAGCGAAGCGCCGCCTCCCCTTGCAGGATGCGGATGCCGGAGAGCGGCACCGAGGCGACGATGGCCCCTCGCCGCCGACAGAAGGAGCAGTCGCAGCGGCGCGGATCCACCACGCCATCCGGCAGGGTCAGCTCCAGCACCACGGCGCCGCAGTGGCAGCTTGCCTTGTGTTTCTTCTGGATGGGGGTATTGCCGATGCGTGTGATCATGCTGCCTCCTTGCCGCAGTGTCAGGCTGCGAACCGGTTAATCGAACAGGGTATCCCCCCGCCCCTGCGACAGATGGTCATGCAGGGTGCGCAACTGGGACGCAACCACCCGGTGGCGGGAGAGTTCGGGCAAGGCGTCGATGGGGAAGTACCCCGCCCCTTTGGTTTCATCGGTGTCGGTAAGCAGAGCGCCGCCCGTCACCTCGCACAGGAAGAAGGCCTTGTGGGCATGGGGCAGCTGCGGGGGATGGGGATGCTTGAGCTTGTCGAACAACGCCAGCAGCTGCACCGCCCGACAGACGAGGCCGGTCTCCTCCACCACTTCGCGCACCACGGCGTCCGCAGGCGAATCGCCGATGTCGCACCAGCCCCCCGGCAGAGTCCAGCAACCGTCACTGCGCTCCTGCACCAGCAGGACATGGCCCGCGTCGTTCTGAATGAAGGCCCGCACATCGAGCTTGGGGGTGGGATAGCCGCTGTCGAGGGCAATCCAGTCGCCGATGGCGTCGGGGGCCAGCTCGCTCTGGCTGGCGATGAGCGTCACCGTGGCCGCTCGCAGCGCCTCGAAGCGGGCGATGTCGAAGGGATCGCGGGAATAGGTGAGCCCCGCCTGGGCCGTGGCCAGCACCTGTTCGAGGAAGGCGGCCAACGGCGGCTGCACGGCTAGAGCCCGAGGAAACGGACGATTTGGGCGGGGTAGCGCTCGAAGCCTGTGAAGGCGTGATCGCCGCCGCACTCCAGGGAGAGACGGGCAAAGCGGTATTCGTCCAGCGCCTTGCGATAGTCGAGCACCTCGTCCTCCTGCTGTTGCAGCACCCAGAGCCGCTCGGGAGCAGTCACCGGCACCGCCAGCGCTCTCAGCTCGTCCATGTGTCCGGGCAACAGTTCATAGCGTTCGCCGCTGTAGGGGTTGGTCTGGGGGCCGAGGTAGTCGCAGAGCAGCTCGTGGGGGCGCACCGCCGGGTTGATGAGGGCGGCGCGGCAACCGTATCGCTCGCTGACCCGGGTCGCCATAAAGCCACCGAGGGAGCTGCCCACGGCGCCCAGTCGCAGGGCGCTGCCGTGGCGGGCCTTCAGGTCGGCGATGGCCTGCTCGATGGCAGCCCAGGCGGCCGCCGGGGTGTTGGGCTGGGCCGGGATCACCACCTCGATATCGGGCCTGTTCTCTGCCACCCAGGCCGCCATCTGCTGCGCCTTGGCCGAGCCGGGGGATGAATTGAAACCGTGCAGATAGAGCAGGACGGGCTTCATGGCAACGCCTCAGTAACCGGTGGCATTGGGGTCGGGCACGAACTGCCCCAGCGGCAGGCGCCACACCTGGCTCGCCACCCGGCCATCCGGGTGCAGGGTGAGATAGCGCCAGCCCGGGCCGGATTCGTCCAGTGCGAAACCGTCGGAGAGCGGCTTGAACTGGATGCAGGTAGAGGGGCTGGCGATGAGCCGCACTCCGTGGTGCACCTCGTCAAACTCCTGATGGACGTGGCCGAACAGGATGGTCTTCTGCTGCGGGTGGCGGGCCAGCACGGCGAACAGGTCGTCGGCATTCTTGAGGTTGTGCTGATCCAGCCAGGCGCAGCCCACCGGCACCGCCTGATGGTGCAGGGCGATGAGGGCATGGCGCTCGGGATGCTGGCGCAGGGCCTGATCCAGGGCCGCCAGCTGGTGATCCCCCAGCACCCCGTGGGGTTTGCCGCGCACCTGGGTATCCAGCAGGATCACCTGCCAGTGATCCCCCACCAGTTGCTTGGCCTCGCTGATGCCGGCCGCATGGAGGTATTCGGTCATCAGGGGGCCGTCGTCGTGGTTGCCGGGCAACCAGTAGATGGGGCGAGCCAGGGGCGCCATCATGGAGGCGAAGCGCTGGTAGGACTCCGGGCTGTGATCCTGGGAAAGATCCCCGGTGGCGAGGATGAGATCGAACGGGTGCTCGTTGGCCTGCACCCGCTCCAGCACGGCGGCCAGACTCTGCGCCGTGGGCACGGCCAGCAGCCGCCCCTCGGCACTGGCGAAGAGATGGGTATCGGTAATCTGTAACAGGCGCACACTGCCGTCCGGCGCCTGAGGTAGCTCTGTTTCCAAAATCACGCTTCTTTTTTATGGGTTCGACTAGAGGATGTTAATCAGGCTGGTGCCGTGTTTGAGACAAAATCTCAACCAATCGGCCAAGAATAGATTTACCTGCTCCTTTTCATCCCTGTGATGCATTTTTTGATTGGGATAATCATAACGTGGTTGCAACATTGAAATCTGTTGCGCCGCACACACTTCCGCCATTCGCACATCATGATACAAACGAATCTCTATCCGGGCTTGCAAGTAGCTCGGCAATTCGGGGTTGTGCTGGGCCAGGATCACCTGGCTGGTGAAGCGGCTCTCCTCGGTCACCGTGAGCTGGAACTGCAGGCCGTTGCCGACCTGATAGCGGCGCTCGGCACCCACGCTGCCACCGGGCGGCAACAGTTTCATCAGCGCCATGTAATTGACCTCGCAGGTACGCTGCAAGGACATCAAATCAGGCACATAGCGCTTCATCGGGCTCTGGACTAATGACATGTCGCGGCTCCCTCAATCAGGGTCCATGAAGGCTGGACCCACTGCACAGTGTTCCAGTCGGACACAGGGCACCTGACCCGGGTCTGAACGAGCGCCACCTCAGCGCCCCGCCAGCCAGCGTGCCCGCAGCTCGCCGTGATTCAGGGCCAGCCACTGCAGGGCGATGACGGAGGCGGCATTGTCGATGCGCCCCTCTTTGAGCCAGGCATAGGCCTGCTCGCGGCTCACCACGTGGACCCGGATGTCTTCCCCCTCTTCCGCCAGACCGTGGATCCCCTTGGCCTGACTGGCATCCACCTCGCCCACGAACACCTCGATGCGCTCGGTGCTGCCACCCGGGCTCACCAGATAGCTGATGGCGTGTTCGCAGCGTCCCACCTCGATCCCTGCCTCTTCCACCGCCTCGCGCCGCACCACTGCCTCGGCGGTCTCCCCTTCATCGATGATGCCGGCCACCAGCTCCAGCAGCCAGGGGGTGGCGCTGGTCTCCATGGCGCCGATGCGAAACTGCTCCACCAGCACGATCTCGTCCCGCACCGGATCATAAGGCAGCAGGGCGGCGGCATGGCCACGTTCGAACAGTTCCCGGACGATGGGGGCGTTCCAGCCACCGGCAAACAGCCTGTGTTGCAGGCGGTAGACATTCACCTTGAAGAAGCCATTATATCCAGCTGATTTTTCAATGATTTTCACATCATCGCTGGAGTAGTGGCAGGTTTGAGGCAAGGCTTGCTGTGACATTCGAGACTCCTGCCAGCTTGACTTGGCTTGGTTTGACCATAATATTCGGGGGCATGAATGAACATTCATTCACTCGCTCTCGCCGACGATGAGGGAAGGATTTTAGCAGCCACAGGGCATTTGGCTAGGCGCGTTGCCGAGAAAACTCGCCCCGGACCTTGACGTTTCCGCAGCTGGAAAAGAGACAGTTCGCAATGAAATCTGCTTATAGTAGAGTGGTTAAGCTGAAATCAAGCTTGGTCGGTGACAATCCCCCCTTCATCCAGCGGACAGCTTTGGGTTGATACAAAAGGTTAAAACTATCATATGAAAAGAACACTCTTGTCAGTCATGGTGATGCTGGGTGTGAGCGGCGCCGCTCATGCCGAAAACCTGCTCGATATTTACCAACAGGCCCAGATCAAGGACACCCAGCTGCTGGAATCCAAGGCCAAGCGGGACCAGGCCTTCGAGAAGATCAACGAATCCCGTGCAGCCCTGCTGCCCCAGATCAACCTGGGCGCCGGCCTGAACTACCTGCAAAACAAGAACGACACCATGACCAACACGGGCGCTACCGGCTCCGTGACCCTGGATCAATCCATCTACCGTCGCAGCAACTGGGTCAACCTGGATCTGACCGAGAAGAGCGCCACCCAGTCCGACGTGGCCTACAACCTCGAGTACCAGAACCTGATGCTGCGTACCGCCCAGGCCTACTTCGACGTGCTCAAGGCCATGGATACCCTGGAATTCGTGCGTGCCAACAAGACCGCGGTCGAGCGTCAGCTTGAACAGACCCAGCAGCGCTTCGAAGTGGGCCTGACCGCCATCACCGACGTGCACGAGGCCGAGGCCGAGCGCGATCAGGCGCTGGCGGACGAGATCAATGCCGAGAACACCCTGGACAACAGCTACGAGAGCCTGCGCGAGCTGACCGGTATCGACCACCGTCAACTGGACGTGCTCAACACCGATCGCTTCAGCCCGCAGAAGACCGCGTTCAACTCCGACAAGTGGCTGGAACTGGCCCTGGACAAGAACCTGGAGCTGCACAGCGCCCGCATCGGCAAGGACATCGCCAAGGAGCAGATCGATCTGGCCAAGACCGGTCATGAACCGACCCTGGATCTGGGCGCCGGCCTGAACGCCGGTTACAACGATTACAAGGACGAGATCCGCAACCCCGAGAGCAACAGCAATCAGGGCAACATCGGCCTGAACTTCAAGCTGCCCATCTACACCGGCGGGGCCACCACCTCCCAGGTCAAGCAGGCACAGTTCAACTACGTGGCCGCCAGCGAACAGCTCGAACGCAGCTTCCGCTCGGTACAGAGCACGGTCCGCTCTTCCTACAACAACGTGAACGCCAGCATCGGCTCGGTCCGCGCCTACAGCCAGTCCGTCATCTCCGCCGACAGCGCCCTGAAGGCGACCGAGGCCGGTTACGAGGTGGGCACCCGCACCATCGTCGACGTGCTGGACTCCACCCGCAAGCTGTATCAGGCCAAGCAGAAGCTCTCCGAGGCCCGCTACAACTACATCCTCAGCATCCTCTCCCTCAAGCAGGCCGCCGGCATCCTGGAGCAGAAGGATCTGGAAGAGGTGAACCAGGGTCTGATGCCCGCCGCCCAGGTCACCAAGAAGTCCTGAGCCAGGCGCACACCATGAGAAAAGGCGACCCCGGGGTCGCCTTTTTCATCTCTGTTCGCCGCTGGAAGTGCGTTGGTCGGGGCCTGCCAGGCAGCGGCCATGTCACCGACCCGGCAGCCCCATCAAAAAACCCGGCCTTGGCCGGGTTTTACGCTTATCCGCGCTCGCGGATGGTCTTGATGATGTCGGTGGTGGAGCAGCCGTCCTCGAAGTTCAGCACCCGCACCTCGCCGCCATTGGCGGTTACCTCGGCGTAACCGGCGATCTCTTCGGGCTTGTAGTCGCCCCCCTTGACCAGGAGGTCTGGCAGGATCTCGGCGATCAGACGCTGGGGAGTGTCTTCGCTGAAGGGGACCACCCAGTCCACGGCACCCAGGGCCGCCAGCACCGTCATACGGCGCTCGGTCGGGTTGACCGGGCGACCCGGCCCCTTGAGGCGACGCACGGACTCGTCGGTGTTCACCGCCACGATCAGGCGATCCCCCAGCTTGCCCGCATTGGCCAGATAGGAGACATGACCCGCGTGCAGAATGTCGAAGCAGCCGTTGGTCATCACCACCTTCTCGCCGCGCAGACGGGCGGCCTGGACGGCCACCTTGAGCTGGGCCTCGGACATGACGCCAAAGCCGGTCTCCTGCTCGGTGTAGAGGGCGTTGGCCAGCTCCACCGGGCTCACGGTGGAGGTCCCCAGCTTGCCGACCACGATGCCGGCGGCGGTGTTGGCCAGGGCGCAGGCCTCATCCAGACTCTTGCCTGCGGCAAGGGAAGTCGCCAGGGTGGAGATGACGGTGTCACCGGCACCGGTGACGTCATAGACCTCGTGGGCCTGGGCCGGCAGGTGCAGCTCGGGCTGCCCTTCGCGGATCAGGGTCATGCCGTTCTCGGAACGGGTGACCAGCAGGGCGTCCAGCTCGAAGCGCTTGACCAGCTCCAGCCCCCTGGCGACCAGGTCTTCTTCCCCCTTCACCTTGCCCACCACGGCCTCGAACTCGGACATGTTGGGGGTCAGCAGGGTGGCACCGCGGTACTTCTCGAAATCGGTCCCCTTGGGGTCGACCAGCACGGGGATACCGGCGGCGCGGGCACGCCGGATCATGCCGGGCACGTCGTTGAGGGCGCCCTTTCCGTAGTCGGAGAGGATCATCACGTCCGCCTGGGGCAGCGCCTGCTCCACCTTGCCTATCAGCAGGCTGGCATCCACGTCGTGGAAGGCCTCTTCGAAGTCGAGACGCAGCAGTTGCTGGTTGCGGGACAGCACCCGCAGCTTGGTGATGGTCGGATAGTCGGTCAGGCGCACGAAATCACAGGCCACCTTGACCCCGGCCATCTGGCTGGCGAGGGCATCGGCGGCTTCATCCTGACCGGTCAGGCCCAGCAGCACGGCCTGGGCGCCGAGGGCGGCGGAGTTGAGCGCCACGTTGGCGGCGCCACCCGGGCGCTCCTCGATGTGCTCGACCTTGACCACGGGGACCGGCGCCTCGGGGGAGATCCGGCCGGTAGGGCCATGCCAGTAGCGATCCAACATGACATCGCCAACGACCAGGATGCGGGCTTTTTCAAACTCGGGCAGGGTGATTTTCATCTGTATCGGCTCTCAAAACCTGAAAAATTCAGCGGCCGATTTTATCACACTCTTTTCCGGGGCGTGAAAAAAGCACGGCCCTGCCCCCTGACGCCCCCTCTGACCAGATGACGGCGATTCGCGCCCGCCCCCGCTTTTCGGATAGAATCCTCCACATGCGAGTGACCGCATCCGCGCCGGGCCACCCCACACAGGCCCCCCGGTTCGGTCGGACTCCCCCCTTTGCCTTTGCGAACAAGAGACTCTTCATGGCCCAAGAACACGCTCCCCGCCTCGAACCCCGTCTGTTCCATCCCCGTTACTGGGGGAGCTGGCTGGGCCTCTCCCTGCTCTGGCTGCTGGTGTTGCTGCCCTGGCGCAGCCAGATGTGGCTGGGCCGCCAGCTCGGCACCCTGGCCCGCAAGCTGCTGAAATCCCGCGTCAAGATTGCCCGCCGCAACCTGGAGCTGGCGATGCCCGAGCTCAGCCGGGATGAGCGCGAAGCCCTCCTGGTGCAGAACTTCGAGAGCGTGGGCTGCGCCATCTTCGAGGTGGGCATGGCCTGGTTCTGGCCAGACTGGCGGATGCGCCGCCTGATGAAGGTGGAAGGGGAAGAGCACGTCATCAACGCCATGGAGAAGGGCCAGGGGATGCTGCTGCTCTCCTGCCACTTCCTCACCCTGGAACTCAACGCGCGCTGCTTCGGCCTGGTGCGGCCCGGGGTCGGTGTCTATCGCCCCAACACCAATCCGGTGCTGGAGTACGCCCAGTACCACGGTCGCTGCGCCTCCAACAAATACCTGGTGGACCGGATGGACGTGAAGGGGATGATCAAGGCGCTGCGCAACGGCGACGCCCTCTGGTATGCACCGGATCACGACTACGGCAGCCATGCCAGCGTCTTCGTGCCCTACTTCGCGGTGGAGCAGGCCGCCACCATCACGGGGACCGCCACCCTGGCCCGGGTGAAGAACACCGTCACCCTACCCTGCTACAACATCCGCACCCGGGAGGGCTACACCCTGCATATCGGGGCCCCGCTCGCGGACTACCCGAGCGGTGACGACATGGCGGATGCCAGCCGCGCCAACCGCGAGATTGAAGCCGCCGTGCGCAAGGCGCCGGAGCAGTACATGTGGCTGCACCGCCGCTTCAAGACCCGCCCCAATCCGGACGATCCCGGCTACTACTGATGCCCTCCCGCCCCGTCGACCGGGCAAGTCCAGACGACAGGACAGGATGGCACCGCGCCCCATGAAAAAGCCCTCGCACTGCGAGGGCTTTTTTGTTGGCTGCCAGCGTCTGCCTTACTGGCGGATCAGGCGGTAGATGGCGTAGCCGGGGTGCTTGGCGTCATCCATCGGCAGGGTGGACTGGTACGACAGATCCGCCCCCGCCAGGGCCTTGGCCTCGTCGGTCGGCGAGGAGTAGAGGCGCACGTCCACGTTGGCGGGCAGGGCCTTCATGTGCCAGTTGTTGTTGGCCGCCGGGCTGAAGCCGGCCGGGTTGTCCGCAGACTGGGCCTTCAGGTACTGGGCGATGATCTCCCGCGTCTCGAAGGGATCTTCATGCACTATGTTGCTGCCGTCGATGCCCGGGAAGTGGCCGCCGCCGCTGGCGCGGTAGTTGTTGGTCACCACGTAGAACTTCTGGGCCGGGTCCACGGGCTGGCCGTTGAAGGTGAGGCCGCTGATGCGCTGGCCGTCGCTCACCTTGACCCCGTCCTTGCTGTAGCGGGCCGGCTGGGTGATGTCCACCTCGTAGCTGACCCCGTCAATCACATCGAAGTTGTAGGTGGGGAAGCTCTCGTTCACCAGCCACTGCACCTCTGTCTTGCCGGTGTCGATCTGGTTGAACTGGCCGGCGCTCATCTCCAGCCACTCCTTGACGGTGGCCCCGTTCACCTCGACCACCTGCAGGGTGTTCGGATAGATGTAGAGGTCGGAGACGTTGCGCAGGGAGATGTCACCCTGGGCCACGTAGGTGAAGTCGTTGATGCCGTTGCGACCGCCACGGAAGGGGGCCGCCACCGACAGGATGGGGTAGGACTCCTTGAGCAGACCGTCTTGTTGCAACTGCTCCGCGTGGCGGCGCTGGGCATCGCTCACCAGCTGCACCGAGGGGTCGTCCTGTACCAGGGCGAAGAAGCTGTGGATGGGGGAGGTGATCTTGCCGAGCGGCTCGTCCAGCCACTGGTTGGTGGCGTCGTGGTCGGCCTGTACCAGGTCCACCACCCGCTGATCCACCGCACTGCCCTCGCTGGCGTCTATCTTGCGCAGGCTGGCCTGGCTCTGCTTCACCTGCCACTTGCCGTCCACCTGCTCCAGCTTGAGGTCGATGATGCCGAGGTGGTTGCCCCAGTAACCGGGCATCACGGTGGGGATGCCGCTCAGGGTGCCAGCCTGGTTGTCCACCTCCGGCAGATCCGGGAAGTCCCCGGGGAAGTTCTTGTGGGCGTGGCCCAGCATCAGGGCGTCCACCCCCTTCACCTTGGCCAAGTGCCAGGCGGAGTTCTCCATCATGGCCTCGTAGCTGCTGGCATTGATGCCGGTGTGAGCCACCACCACCACGATGTCGGCGCCCTTGGCGCGCAGCTCGGGCACATAGTGATTGGCGGTCTCGACCATGTCGGCCACCACCACCTTGCCCTCCAGATGACGCTTGTCCCACTGCAGCACCTGGGGCGGGGTCAGCCCCAGGATGCCCACCTTGACGCGCTGGCGCTGGCCCTTGTCATCGGTCACCTCGCGCTCCAGCAGCAGATAGGGGGTGAACTTGTTGCCGCTCCAGTCTATTTGTCCCTTGGCATCGCGCTTGAAGGCCCACGCCTCGAACACGTTGGCGTTCACATAGGGGAAGTCGGCTCCCGCCAGTACCTTGCCAAGGTAGTCCAGGCCGTAGTTGAACTCGTGGTTGCCCAGGTTGCCCGCGTCGTAGCCGAGCTCGTTCATCGCCTTGAACACCGGGTGCGCCTGCTTCTCGAGATAGCCGGCACCGGATTGCTCGAAGATGTAGTCCGCCAGCGGCGTGCCCTGAATGAGGTCGCCATTGTCGAGCAGCAGGTTGTTGGGGTTCTCGGCGCGGGCGGCGCGGATCAGCAGGGCGGTGCGGGAGAGGCCGAACTTGCGATCCTCCTTGTTCTGGTAGTAGTCGTAGCCCAGCACGTTGGAGTGGATATCAGAGGTCTGGATCAGGCGCAGGGAGACGGTCCCCGGCTGCGCCTTGCTGTCATTCTCGTTGCTGCAGGCAGACAGCAGCACGATGGCGGCAATAGCCCCCAGCTTCATGGTGTTATTCACTGTTTTTTTCCCTTTTATTATGAGTAACGCTTTACCAGCGCCGGGAATTTAACAGACGAATATGTCAGCAGATGGCACCGGGACTCATTTTTATGAAGCCCGGCACAAAAATAGCCTCATGAGGCCGGTATGGCACCCAATGCCAGCTTGACCGCCAGCACCAGCATGATGAGACCTACAACAAGATCAATGGCTTGCTGCACCCGGCCCCGGGCAAGCCAGGGGGAGAGGGCGGCCGCCCCGAACGCCAGTCCGTAGAACCAGACCAGAGAAGCCAGCATAGCCCCCGCCGCGAAGGCGGGTCTGAGCTCCTCGGCAAACTGGCTGCCGAAGGAGCCAAGCAACATCAGGGTATCCAGGTAGACGTGGGGGTTGAGCAGAGTGACTCCGAGGGTCATGGCCAGCACGCTCTTCACCCCCATCAACCGGGGCGAGTCCGCCAGGGCCGCCTCCTGGCCGCGCCAGGCACTGCGCAGGGAACGGATACCGAACCAGCCGAGGAAGAGCACGCCGCCCCAGGTCAGCAGGGCCAGACCGATCGGGCTGGCTGCCAGCAGGTTGGCCCCGCCGAACACCCCGATGCCGATCAGCACGAGATCGCACAGGCAGCAGAGGGTCGCCGTCAGCAGGTGGTGATTGCGGTGAATGCCCCGGCTCAGCACGAAGGCATTCTGGGCCCCGATGGGGATGATCATGGCAAGGCCGAGGGTAAAGCCTTGCAGGGTGGTGGCGAACATGGAGATGCGTTCCTGTGAAAGTGAGAAACGCACTATAAGGGGGCACGGGCAATCAGAGAAATTCATTCATTTTCTGATGCATTCATAAAACTGATGAAAACCGGGCCGAAACCACACAAAGAAGGTTGTCAATTGCAGGATCTGACAATTGTGGGGTCACAGCCCCGCCCCGAGAATCGGCGGCAGGATGGGACGGCGCAGGACAGCGGTGATGGCGACAGAGGGGATGCCAGGCGACGAGCCGGTACCGCCGGGCCTGTATTCACTGCAGCAGGGAGGGGAAGTTGGTGACCACCACCTGCTCCAGGTTCGGCAGCAGGATGCCGCTGCTCACCCCCTTGGCGATGGCCTGGTAGCGGTTCATCGACCCTGTCTTGCGGGTGACCTGATTGAGGTGGTAGTTCACGGTGCGCTCCGTGATGCCGAGGATGCAGGCGATCTCCCCCGATGTCTTCCCTTCGCTGGCCCAGAACAGGCACTCGGTCTCCCGCTCCGTCAGGGGCTCCTGGGGATCGTCCTCCCTCATGCTCTGGCGCACGATCCGGATCGCCGCCTCGAAGATGTAGTTGGACATCCAGGAGAGGATGGGCGAGGACTCCAGCATCAGATCACTCGATGCCCGCTCCCGGGTAATGAAAGAGAGTATGCCGTTCTCCCCCGCCGCCCCGTGCAGCGGGAACGAGATGCCGTTGCGCAACCCGAATTCCGCCGCCAGCCCCATCACATCCATGCTCCCCTCTTGCAGGAAGCGCGCCTTCTCGTCCAGCCGGTTCCAGTAGATGGGCAGGGTCTGCCTGCGGGCGAGCTGGATGATGGGATCGCAGGCCAGCATGTTGTTCAGGGTGTAGGCCTGTACCCAGGAGTCGGGGCACTGGTTGAACAGCACCACCTTGGGCCTTTGCATCGACATGGGCAGGATGAGGGCGAAGCGGTAGTAGTCGTAACCCATTCCCAGGGTGAAGCGGCCGATGAGCTCGGACAACCGGTTGCCATCGGTCACCAGCGTGAAATGTTCCAGGTACTCAAGCAGTTGGTCGCGTGTCATAGGCAAGCCTCCCCTGGCCAAGGCCTTGGATTATAGCGCCTAACCATGAAATGGAGAGACATGAATGCTTGTTTTCAAAGGAAAATTGAAAGAACACCCCAGATGGGAGGTCGAAAACGAGCTCTACCGATTTCGCAACCGCGTCTTCTCCGATCGACTCGGTTGGGACGTGGAATCCCGCCGTGGCCTGGAGCGGGACAACTTCGACAAGCCCGACACCCACTGGGTGCTGATTGAAGACAAGCAGGGGCTGTGCGGCTGCATCCGCCTGCTCAGCTGCGCCCAGGATTACATGCTGCCCAGCATCTTCCCCACCGCCCTCGCTGGCGAAGCCCCCCCTCGCGGCAACGACGTGTGGGAGCTGACCCGCCTCGCCATCGACGCCGACCGGGCCCCTCGCCTGGAGAACGGCATCAGCGAACTCACCTGCGTCATCTTCCGCGAGGTGCTGGCCTTCGCCAGGGAGCAGGGGATCCGCGAGCTGGTGGCCGTGGTCAGCCTGCCGGTGGAGCGCATCTTCCGCCGCCTCGGCCTGCCCATCGAGCGCCTCGGCCATCGCCAGGCGGTGGATCTGGGGGCCGTGCGCGGGGTCGGTATCCGCTTCCACCTGGACGAGCGTTTCGACCGCGCCGTCCATCGCCCCCTGCAGGGCCATTACCGGCCGGCGGGGGATGCTCTGCTCGCCGTCATCTGAGCAAAAAAAGTCCCGGGACCGGCCCGGGATTCAAGACGCTCGCTATGATCCGTTTCCACCCCATGCAAAAACGGACCGGGTGAGTATCTTATGAATCTCATGTCAGGACTACTGTCACATCTCACAGGGGCGGCCCCGGGCACCGGCCCCCTCCATGGGGCGGTCAGGTTGTCCTCTGGCGCTCCCTTGAGTAGCATTCTTGCTGAACTCCCTTTTTTCATAAGGAATGCTGATGAAGACGCTGGACTACAAGCTGCTGCTGGCCCTGGACGCGGTGATCCGGGAGCAAAACTTCGAGCGTGCCGCCCAGCACCTGCACATCACCCAGTCCGCCATCTCCCAGCGCATCAAGCAGCTGGAGCAGCAGTTTGCGGAGCCGCTCATCATCCGCAGCCAGCCGCTGCAGGCCACGGGGCTCGGCCAGAAGCTGCTGGCCCACTATCGCCAGGTGCGCCAGCTGGAGCTGGAGCTGGCCGGCGAACTCTCCCCCGACGAGCCCAGGGCCCCCATCCGGGTCAGCATCGCCGTCAATGCCGACAGCCTGGCCACCTGGTTCCTGCCCGCCCTGGCGCCGCTGCTGGAGCAATACCCCATCGAGCTGAACCTGCTGGTGGATGACGAGAGCCGCACCCTGGACCGGGTGCGCGAGGGGCAGGCGTTCGGCGCCGTCAGCCTGCAACCCCAGCCGCTGGCGGGCTGCTGCGTCGACGAACTCGGCGAGATGCGCTATCTGCTCACCGCCAGCCCCGCCTTCGTCGCCCGCCACTTCCCGAACGGCCTCACGGCGGCGGCCCTGGCCAAGGCGCCGGCGGTGGCCTTCGATCAGCGCGACGACATGCACATCAGCTACATGGCCCGTCATTTCGCCCTCCCCCCCGGTGGCTACCCCTGCCACACGGTGCGATCCTCCGAGGCCTTCGTCGCCATGGCGGAGCAGGGGCTGGCCTGCTGCCTCATCCCGGAATTGCAGATCCGCCAGCAACTGGAAGAGGGGCGCCTGCTCGATCTCAACCCGGATCACCACCTGGTCGAGCAGCTCTACTGGCACCGCTGGGTGCTGGAGCGGGGGCTGCACAAGCAGATATCCCAGCGCCTGATCCAGCAGGGGCGACGGGCACTGCAACCCCGTTGAGGGGGCCATTCACCTTGGCTTTGGGGGGGTAAAAACGTATAGTGCTGGGCGATTAACCATCAGGTCTCCACTCAGGTTCCCCATTTATGTTCCAAGACAATCCGCTGCTGGCCCAGCTCAAGCAACAAATCCGCGAAAACATCCCCAAGAAAGAGGGTGTGATCCGCGCCTCCGATCGGGGCTTCGGCTTCCTGGAGGTCGATGAGAAGACCAGCTATTTCGTGCCGCCTCCCTACATGAAGAAGGTGATGCACGGTGACCGGGTGAGCGCCCTGATCCGCACTGAAAAAGAGAAAGAGGTGGCCGAGCCGGATGCCCTTCTGGAACAGGCCGTCACCCGCTTCGTCGGCCGCGTGAAGATGTTCCGCGACCGCCTCAACGTGGTGCCCGACCACCCCCTCATCAAGGACGCCATCAAGGCCCGCGCCAAGAAGGGTCTGGACGAGAAATCCTTCAAGGAAGGGGACTGGGTGGTTGCCACCCTCAAGCGCCATGCCCTGGTGGACGGCAACTTCTCCGCCGAGATCACCCAGCTCATCGCCACCCAGGAAGATCACAACGTGCCCTGGTGGGTGGTGCTGGCGCGCCACAACCTGGCCCAGATTGAACCGGCGGACCTGCCGGAGTGGAAGGTGATCGAAGAGGAAGAGCTGCCCCGCCGGGATCTGACCCAGGTTCCCTTCTTCACCATCGACGGTGCCAAGACCAAGGACATGGACGATGCCCTGGCCATCACCAAGCTGGAGAACGGCTGGGAGCTGCTGGTGGCCATCGCCGACCCGACCGCCTATGTGGCCGAGGGAAGCGAGCTGGACAAGGAGGCCGCCCAGCGCGCCTTCACCGTCTACATGCCGGGACGCAACGTACCCATGATCCCGCGCACCCTCTCCGACGAGCTCTGCTCCCTGAAAGAGGGCGAGGAGCGCAACACCCTGTGCGCCCGTCTGCTCATCGCCGAGGACGGCCTGCTGCTGGAGGAGACCGAGTTCTTCGCCGCCCGCATCGTCTCACATGCCCGTCTCAGCTATGACGACGTCTCCGACTGGGCCGAGCACGGCAAAGCGCTGGCCATCGACGCCGGCGTCCTGGCCCAGCTGCCCCTGATGAAGGCGATGACGGAGGCCCGCATCAAGTGGCGCACCGAGCATGCCCTGGTGTTCCCGGACAGACCCGACTACGACTTCGAGCTGGGTGAAGACGGCGAAGTGCTGGCCATCCACGTGGAGCCACGCCGCATCGCCAACCGCATGGTGGAAGAGTCGATGATCGCCGCCAACATCTGCGCCGGCCGCGTGCTGGGCAAAGAGGTCGGCTACGGCATCTTCAACGTCCACACCGGCTTTGACGAGGAGTCCCTGGACGGCGCCATCGAGCTGCTCAAGACCGCCGAGGCCCCGTTCGAGAAGGAAGAGATCGCGAGTCTCTCCGGCTTCTGCGCCCTGCGCCGCTGGATAGACAACCTGGACACCCGCTGGCTGGACGGCAAGATCCGCCGCTTCCAGAGCTATGCCCTGATGTCCGCCGAACCGGGTGCCCACTACGGCCTGGGTCTGGATGCCTACGCCACCTGGACCTCCCCCATCCGCAAATACGGCGACATGGTCAACCATCGCCTGCTCAAGGCGGTCATCGCCGGCAAGACCCCGGGTGAGCGCCCCAGCCTGGAGCTGACCGAGCACCTGACCGCCTGCCGCCGCCTGCACCGCATGGTGGAGCGCGACATCGGCGACTGGCTCTATGTGCGCTACCTCAAGGCCGATGCGGGCACCGACAAGGTGTTCAACGCCGAGATCATCGACGTGATGCGCGCCGGCCTCAAGCTGCGCCTGCAGGAGAACGGCGCCGTGGTCTTCATGCCCGCCCGCCATATCCTGGACAACAAGGATCGGCTGGAGTGCAACTGGGACAACGGCCGCGTCTATCTGGACAAGACCGAGGTGGTCTACGAGCTCGGCCAGATCATCGAGGTGAAGCTGACCGAGGCGGTGGAAGAGACCCGCTCCCTCATCGCCAAGCCGGCGGTGGATCTGGTGCCGGGTCCGGCGCCGGTCGCTCCTGCCAGCGAGGCCGATGCAGCGCCTGCCGACGAGGCCCCCAAGGCGCAGTGATCCCCCTGCTTGTCTGCTCTGCAAAAGCCCGCATCCTGCGGGCTTTTTTTATGGCTGCGCTCCGCGGGCAGACGGAATGGGAGACCCGCTCGCAGGCCCCAGCCTGCGTCGCTACCGGCAGGGAGGATCGAGACGGGAGCGGATCAGGATCCGCCACCCGGGCGTCACAAGAGGCCTTGTCGGAACCGAACCTCTCGGGGGAAAAACTGAAAGTGGGTTACAAAATAAATGATTCATTGGTGATTAACGATGAACTGCGGCATATCCATCGTCATTACTTGCGAATACGAGGCGACAAAATATGACTCATTTGAGTGCAAAGTTTGGTTTTGTGACAACAGTCACGTTGACACCGTGTTTGCGCAAACCGCAAAACGAGACATCAATCACAAAAAATTGACACCCAGAGGCGAGAAGATCGAAATGTAGCCGAAATACAGCGACTGAATGTGATCGTCATCACTATGTCGGGAGGGGGGAGGTCGGGGTATTTGAGATCCAGGTCACAAGACACCCCGTTTTCAGCCTAATTTGATCACAAGCTGGTAGATTGAAGTTGCTTAGACGACTGGGATGGGAGTTCGGCAAAACTCGTCATCCCGACTACCACTTTTAATCACACAGGCTTAAAACGGGGTCCCGACATGTTATCACCGGATACCAAAGTCAAGATACAGAATTTTGGACGCTTCCTGTCCAATATGGTCATGCCCAACATAGGCGCCTTCATCGCCTGGGGCTTCATCACCGCCCTCTTCATCCCCACTGGCTGGCTGCCCAATGAAACCTTGGCCAAGCTGGTCGGTCCCATGATCACCTACCTGCTGCCGCTGCTGATTGGCTATACCGGCGGCAAGCTGATCGGGGGGGACCGGGGTGCCGTGGTCGGTGCCATCACCACCATGGGCGTCATCGTGGGGACCGACATCCCCATGTTCATGGGCGCCATGATGGTCGGCCCGCTGGGTGGCTGGGCCATCAAGCGCTTCGACAAGGCGATGGAAGGTCGCGTCAAGAGCGGCTTCGAGATGCTGGTGAACAACTTCTCCGCCGGCATCATCGGCATGTTGCTCGCCATTCTCGCCTTCTTCGTCATCGGTCCCTTCGTCAAGGTGCTCTCCGGCGTGCTGGCGAGCGGTGTCGGCTTCCTGGTGGACAACCACATGCTGCCCCTCACCTCCATCTTCGTCGAGCCGGCCAAGATCCTGTTCCTGAACAACGCCATCAACCACGGCATCTTCTCGCCGCTCGGGATCCAGCAAGCCACCGAACAGGGCCGCTCCATCTTCTTCCTGATCGAAGCGAACCCGGGTCCGGGCATGGGCGTGCTGCTGGCCTACATGGTGTTCGGCCGTGGCGCCGCCAAGCAGTCCGCTGCCGGTGCGTCCATCATCCACTTCTTCGGCGGCATCCACGAGATCTACTTCCCGTACGTGCTGATGAACCCGCGCCTCATCCTGGCGGTGATCGCAGGCGGCATGACCGGGGTCTTCACCCTGACCCTGTTCAACGCAGGTCTCGTCTCCCCCGCCTCCCCGGGCTCCATCTTCGCCGTGCTGCTGATGACGCCGAAAGCCTCTCTCATCGGGGTGCTGCTCTCCATCGTCGCCTCCGCCACCGTCTCCTTCCTGGTCGCTGCCGTGTTCGTCCGTGCCCAGCAGCCGGAAGCCGACGAGGCCGATGCCCTGGGTGAAGCCACCCGCAAGATGAAAGCCATGAAGGGTGCCAAGCCCGAGACCACCGCCGCCAAGAAGCCGGAAACCGAGCTGACCGCAGTGCGCAACATCGTCGTCGCCTGCGATGCGGGCATGGGCTCCAGCGCCATGGGCGCCGGCATGCTGCGCAAGCGGGTGCAGGCCGCCGGTCTCGACATCAGCGTTACCAACCGTGCCATCAACAACTTGGACGATCAGGTGGATCTGGTCATCACCCACAAGGATCTCACCGACCGTGCCCGTCGCCATGCGCCGCATGCACAGCACATTTCGCTGACCAACTTCCTCGACAACGCCCTCTATCAGGAGCTGGTGCAGAACCTCAGCCTGGCCAACGCGGCCAACGATGACGTCGCCAACCCGCAACTGCTGGTGGCGGCCAACGACGACAGCTACGAGCCGCAGGAGCCGGAAGTCTTCACCCTGAGCCTGCAGGACGTGCACCTGGGCCTCAAGGCCGAGAGCAAGGAAGCGGCCATCGTGACCGCCGGCAAGCTGCTGGCCGAGCGAGGCTATGTGGCACCGGACTACGTCGACGCCATGCTGGAGCGCGAACAGCTGGTCTCCACCTACCTCGGCGAATCCATCGCCGTGCCCCACGGCACCATCGCCGCCAAGGAGCACGTGAAGCGTACCGGCATCGTCATCTGCCAGTACCCGGCCGGAGTCGCCTTCGGCGAGGGCGCCGATGAGGTGGCGCGCCTGGTCATCGGCATTGCCGCCCGCAACGATGAACACATACAGGTCATAACCCGCCTGACCAATGCACTGGATGAGCCCGGTCTCGTCGACCGTCTGGCCAGCACCCAGGATCCCCAGGAGTTCCTGGATCTGCTGGGGGCCGAGCAGGCCGCGTAATCATCCGTCATCGTCTTTGGTTGTAGAGGTTAATATCATGAAAACATTGCATTTTGGTGCCGGCAACATCGGTCGGGGCTTCATCGGAAAACTGCTGGCTGACGCCAGCCATCAGGTCACCTTCGCCGACGTCAACGAGACCCTGATCGACCAGCTCAATCACCGCCAGGAGTACAAGGTGCACGTGGTGGGCACGGATCAGAAGCTGGACGTGGTGCGCAACGTTGCCGCCGTCAGCTCGGCCGGACACGAGGTGATCGCCCGTATCATCACCGCCGATCTGGTCACCACGGCGGTCGGCCCCAACATCCTGGACAAGATTGCCAGCACCCTGGCCAAGGGGCTGCAGGCCCGCTTCGATGCCGGCAACCTGACTCCCCTCAACGTCATCGCCTGCGAGAACATGGTGCGCGGCACCAGCCACCTCAAGGAGGAGGTACTCAAGTACCTGCCGGTCGCGTATCATGCCACCCTCGAGCAGTGCGTCGGCTTCGTCGACTCGGCGGTGGATCGCATCGTTCCGCCCGCCGCGGCGAACGACGATCCCCTGGAGGTGACGGTGGAGAGCTTCAGCGAGTGGATCGTCGATCGGACCCAGTTCAAGGGGGAGATGCCCCAGGTAGCGGGCATGGAGCCCACCGACAACCTGATGGCCTTCGTCGAGCGCAAGCTGTTCACCCTCAACACCGGCCACATCGTCACCGCCTATCTCGGCAAGCTCAGGGGATATCGCACCGTGCGCGAGGCGATCGAGGATCCGCTGATCCGCAGCAAGGTGCGCCGCGCCATGGAGGAGAGCGGGGCCGTGCTGGTGAAACGCTACGGCTTCGACCCGCGCCTGCACGCCGCCTACATCGAGAAGATCCTCTCCCGCTTCGCCAACCCCTATCTGGTGGACGAGATTGACCGGGTCGGTCGCCAGCCGCTGCGCAAGCTGGCGGCGGGGGACAGGCTGGTGAAGCCGCTGCTCGGCACCCTGGAGTACGGCCTGCCGAGCGATCACCTGCAGGAGGGCATCGCCGCCGCACTGCATTACCGCAATGAGGACGATCCCCAGGCGGTGGAGCTGCAGGCCATGCTGGCGGAACTTGGTCCGGCACGGACCCTGGCCCGCGTCACCGGCCTGGATGAGCACAGCGATGTGGTACGCACCATCGTCGCCCGTTACAACAACTTGAAGTGACCTGATGGGGTGGCGTCACACCGCCCGTGACGGACCCCATACGATACAAACCGGGGGAGGGCCTGCTCTCCCCCTGTCAGCCGGACCCGAAGCACTTATGACCACACACCAGGAAGATGAAGTACTGGAGCGACTGAACGAGCAGGATGGCCCCCGCGGCTTCTTTCTCGAGGTCGTGACCATCCTGGAAGAGGCGGTCGACTCCCTGATGCGGCGAGCCTTTCGTCAGGAGGAGTATGCCGTCAAATACGCCATCGAACCCCTGCTCAACCAGAGCGGACCCCTCGGCCAGCTGGAGGTTCGCCTCAAGCTCATCTTCGCCCTCGGCCTCATCTCCCTCGAGCGCTATCAGGATCTCGAGGCATACCTGAAGATCCGCGACTTTCTGGTACGCGACCCCAAGGATTACCGCTTCAGCGACAAGCCGGTCCGCGATCTGCTCGAGCGCCTGAATGCCATCCAGCAGGGCAGCATGATGCCGCAGGATCCCCCGGCCAACGAGGAGGACTGGCCCCTCTACCAGATGCAGCTCAACCGGCTCGATCAGATGGTGCGCTCCGCCCTGGTGCTGGCGGTGACCGATTGCGTCACCGAACTCCACAAAGAGAGCCCCATCTGATCTGAGCGGCTCTCCCCTGCACGCCTGGCGGGTGTCATCTTGCCCCCCTTCCCCGCTACACTAGGTCCAACCCCATCACCTGTACGAGGTTGGCATGATAGCTCTCTCCCTCGCCGGAATAGCCCTCATCTCCCTGCTCGCCCAATGGCTTGCCTGGTCCGTGCGCGTTCCCGCCATTTTGTTCCTGCTGCTGAGCGGCCTATTGCTCGGCCCGGTGACCGGTCTGCTCGACCCCGATCAGTTGCTGGGGGATCTGCTGTTTCCCCTGGTCTCCCTCTCGGTCGCCATCATCCTGTTTGAAGGAGCGCTGACCCTGCACCTGACCGAACTCAAGGGGATCGGCAAGGTGGTACGCAACCTCTGCTCCACCGGCATGGTGACCAGCTTTGCCGTCATCGGCGCCGCCAGCTACTTCCTGCTTGGGCTGGACTGGCGGGTCGCCATGGTGCTCGGCGCCGTGCTGGTAGTGACCGGCCCCACGGTGATCGCCCCCATGCTCAACGTGATCCGCCCGGTCCGGGAGGTGGACAAGATCCTGCGCTGGGAGGGGATCGTCATCGACCCCATCGGCGCCCTGTTCGCGGTACTGGTGTTCGAGGCGGTGCGCCTCGGCAGCCAGGGAGATCTGGTCGGTCATACCCTGCTGGCCCTGGCCAAGACGGTGGGAGTGGGGTCGCTCATCGGGGTCGGTGCCGGCTGGCTCACCACCCTGCTCATCCGCAAGGACTGGCTGCCGGTCAGCCTGCACAAGTTCGGGGTACTGGCGCTGGTGCTGGTGACCTTCACCCTGTCTGACTGGCTCAGTCACGAATCCGGCCTGCTGGCGGTGACCGTGTTCGGCATCTGGCTCGCCAACCAGGAGGGGCTGGATCTGGAGGAGGTGCTGGCCTTCAAGGAGGATCTCGCCGTCATTCTCATCTCCTCCCTCTTCATCCTGCTGGCGGCCCGCCTCGATCTGGCCCAGCTCTGGCAGCTCGGCCCCATGGTGCTGGCCCTGCTGTGCGTGGTGCAGTTCGTGGCCCGCCCGCTCTGCATCCTGGTCTCGACCCGGGGGTCGGACCTGCCCTGGCGCGCCCGCGCCCTGCTCGCCTGGATAGCCCCCCGGGGCATAGTGGCGGCGGCGGTCAGCGCCTCCTTCGCCATCAGCATGCACGAGGCCGGCATAGAGGATGCCGACAAGCTGGTGCCCCTGGTGTTTGCGGTCATCATCTTCACCGTGGTGCTGCAGAGCCTGACGGCCACGCCATTGGCCAGATTGCTCGACATGCGCCAGAGCGCCCCCAATGTCTGGCTGCTCATCGGCGCCAACTCGGTGGCCCGGGCCATCGGCAAGGCGCTGGCGGATCAGGGGATCCCGGTGCAGCTCTCCGATCCTGCCTGGGAGCACTGCAAGCTGGCCCGCATGAGCGGCCTGCCCTGCTACTTCGGCAATCCCCAGTCGGAGCACGCCGAGCGGCACCTGCCCCTCACCAGCATCAGCACCGTGCTGGCGCTCTCTCCCAGCCGCCACAACAACGCCCTCGGGGTACTGCACTTCGCCCACCTCTACGGGGAGGAGAAGGTCCACTCCCTGCGTTCCAGCGAACAGCACGGCAAGGCCAACCGGGAGAGCGCCACCTTCCGTGCCCGCCAGAACCTGTTCGGCGCCGACATCAACTTCGCCAGGTTGAGCGGCCTGCTGAGCCGGGGCGGGCAGATCAAGGCGACCCGCCTGAGCGACACCTTCGACTGGGACCAGTATCAGGAGGCCAATCCCGGCGCCATTCCTCTGTTCGTGCTGGATGCCAAGGCCAGACCCAGGGTGGTCACCGGCCCTGTCACGCCGCTGCCCGGGGAGCTGCTGATCGCCCTGCAACCGCCCCGTGAGGGGGCGACGGCGCCCTGATCCGATGACGGCGCCACCGGGAAGGAGAACTAGACTTGAGGGTGGCGCCATGAGTCATAGGAGGATGTCATGACAGTCAGTGAATTGCGCGCGCTTCACCAGCAGCACAGGTTCAAGGAGGCGGAGATCATGCACGACATCGTCTCCCCCGGCTGGATCGTGGAGTTCAGGGGGCAAGACGGCCACCTCTACGTGATGACGGACACCCTGGGGTGCCCCATGAGTTTCTCGTCCACCGAGGAGGCACGGGACCACATCCACCTGGTGGCCGACTGCCCCGTCCAGGTCGAGCACCTCTACCGCTTCTTCGAACGCTGAGCACCCATCGAAAAGGCGCTGTCCCAATTATGTGTTGGAAGGCTAATCTGGAAGTAGGTCATCACCGCGAGGACCTTCATCATGGATACGCCAGCCTTCCAACACCTGTTGTCCCTCTTTCCATTACTTACTCTGCGTCAGCGCCGTGTCGCTCAGCATGAGCTCGCCGCTCCACACCCGATTACGTCCCTCCATGCCCAGTTACCCACATGCTGCGGCTGTCCCCACTGCCAGGCGGATGCCACCCAGCTGGCCCCCTGGGGCTGGAGCCGTGGGCTGCGTCGTTACCGTTGTAAGCAGTGTCGGCGAACCAGCTCCCTCCTCACCAAGACGCCTTTGGCCAGATTACGTAAGGCTGAGCATTGGGAGGACTACGCCCAGGCTCTCATCGACGGGCTCACTGTCCGCCAGGCCGCCGTCCGCTGCGGTGTTTGCAAGAACACCGCCTTCTTGTGGCGTCACCGCTTCCTGAAGGCGATGGCAAACCACCAGGCAACACGGGAAGAAGGCATTGTGGAAGTGGATGAAACCTTCTTCCTCGAATCGTTCAAGGGGCAGCGAGGGTTGCCTCGTCCGGCAAGACATCGTGGCGGGAAAGGGCGTACCCGGGGGACCGGGCGGGATTACATCCCGGTGATGGTGGTGCAGGACAGGGCGGGCCATCAAGCCGACTTTCAGCTGGAAAGGCTGGATGCGCAGACGGTGAAAGCGGTGTTGCAGCCACTCATCGCGCCCGATGCAGTGCTCTGCAGTGATGGTGCAGGGGTGTATGCCAGTTTCAGCCAAGCGCGGGGCATAACACATCAGGTGGTGTACAACCGTCGAGGTGAGCGAGTCATTGGGGCATACCACATCCAGCATGTGAACGGATATCACCGGCGGTTGAAGGAGTGGATGGAACGATTCCATGGAGTCGCAACCCACTACCTGAGGAATTATCTGGGCTGGCGCAGGATGCTGGAACGTTACGGCAGGGAGGTAAATACCAAGATGTGTTTGCATGAGGCGCTAGGGCACCCAATGCAACACGTAATTGGGACATAGCCATCGAAAAAGGCTCCCGAGGGAGCCTTTTCTCATTCCGGCTGCGTGGACTCAGCCTCCTTTCCCTCCAGCCGCCTCACCGGCTTTTGCAGAATAAGGTTCGCCGGATAGGTGACCAGATCGCCGTTGTCATCCCGCACCCGCACGTAGAAGAGGCCGATCTCGGTGATGATGCCGGTGACAGAGTCATCCTTGTCGAGGATGCGGATGCGATCGCCAATCTTGTAGGGGAAGGCGAAGAAGATGGTGATGCTGGCGGTGATGTTGGAGAGGATCGACCACTGGGCCACCATGGCGACCCCCAGTACCGCGAAGAAGGAGGAGGCGAGCACCACCAGCCGGGAGAAGTCGAGCCCCCAGACCCCGGCCAGGATCAGCAGGGTGGCGCAGCCCAGCAGGAAGTGGAATACGTGCTCCACGTAGATCACCCGGTTCTCGCTCACCTGCCGGCTCTGGCCAAGGGCCATCAGGCTCTTGTGAATGAGGCCGCGCACCAGGGTGTGCCCCAGCAACAGCAGCAGGGTCACGCCAAAAGATTCCCATGTCGTCATGTTCACCCCTTACCACCAGCGCCTGTGCTTGAGCCAGACCGCCAGTCCGGTCGCCAGCACCAGCAGGAAGCCACAGAACACCCAGAAGGCGGTCGGACTCTCGGCCCCGGGGATCCCCCCCAGGTTGATGCCGAACAGGCCGGTCAGGAAGCTGGCGGGCAGGAACAGCAGCGCCATCACCGACATCTGGTAGGCACGGCGGTTGGTCGCCTCCGCCATCAGGTTGTTGATCTCGTCCGCCAGCACGGCGGTGCGCGCCACCCCGGCATCCAGATCGTCGAGCCAGCGCCGCAAGCGGTCGGCGATGTCGAGCAGGCGTCGCCTGTCATCTTCGTCCAGCCAGCTGATCTTCTCGTTGGCCAGGCGCGCCACCAGATCCCGCTGGGGGGAGAGGTAGCGACGGATCATGATGAGCTGCTTGCGGATGCGCGCAAGCCGACCGTTGGCGGGCAGGTCGCGCATCAGCACCATCTCTTCCAGATCCAGGATCTGGTCGTGCAGCTCCTCGACGAACTCCCCGGCCCGGTCGGTCAGGGCGTCGCATATCTCCACCAGCCAGTCGGCGGGAGTGTCGGCACCGCCCCCCAGCGACAGCTGCTCGAACACATCTTTCTCGGAGAGCAGCGGACGACGTCGGCTGCTGATGATGAGATCCGGCGTGATGAAGATCCGCAGGGCCACCATCTCTTCAGGCCTGTGATCCTTGTTGTGGTTGATGCCGCGCAGGATCAGCAGCACCGTCTCCCCCATCCGCACCAGCTTGGGACGATTGCTCTGGCCGAGCAGGGCCTCCCGGGCCGCCTCCCCCAGCAGCGGCGTCTGCAGCAGCCAGCGCGCCGACTCCGGGTTGCCGTAGTCCAGATGCAGCCAGCCGGGCTGGGCACCGGGGATCTCGCTACCTTCGGCCAGCGGGGTCATGCCCCCCTTGCCGTCCAGGGTCAGGCCATAAATCACGTCACCGGGCACCCGATCCATCTCGTCTCCTTCTCGTTTCATGTGCAGGCCCCAGCTTACACCAAAGGCGGGGACGACTCAGCCCCGGGGCAGCCGCCCCGCACCAGCCATGCTAAGATGCGCCACCCGTTCCAGACACAGGAAGCCATGCCATGCCCATCTGGGTTGATGCCGATGCCTGCCCCATCCCGGTCAAGGAGATCCTCTACCGCGCCGCCCACCGCGCCCAGGTGGTGACCACGCTAGTGGCCAACCAGGGACTCAGAGTCCCCCCCTCCCCCTTCATCAAGACCCAGCAGGTGGAGAAGGGCTTCGATGTGGCAGATCATGTCATCGCCCAGCAGGTCAAGCCAGGCGACCTGGTGATCACCGGCGACATTCCCCTCGCCTCCTGGGTCATCGACGCCGGGGGCGAGGCGCTCAATCCCCGGGGCGAGATCTACACCCGGGAGACCATCCAGGCACGGCTCGGGATGCGCAACTTCATGGAGGAGCTGCGCTCTGCCGGCGTCCAGACCGGTGGCCCTGCGCCCTTCAACGCCGCCGACAAGCAGCGCTTCGCCAATGCGCTGGACAAGTGGCTGGTCAGGGGCAAGCTGAGCTGATCACCCTCTCCCCGGCCCACCGCCGGGGAGAGCCATTCATTTCCCTTTTCCCTTAATTCTTCCTTAATGCTCCTTGATTAGCCTTGCGACTGTTGACCCAACCACCCGCAAGGAGCAAGCAATGAAACTAACCCCCCTGTTGTTACTGATCCCCCTGTTGAGCGGCGCAGCCCTGGCCGACCCCCAATGCACCCAGGCCGACAAGAGCAAGTGGATGAGCGAAGCCGACGCCCAGCAGCAGATCAAGGCGATGGGCTACGACATCAAGAAGTTCAAGGCCACCAAGACCGGCTGCTACGAGATCTACGGCTGGGACAAGGAGAAGCGCAAGGTCGAGATCTACTTCGACCCGACCGACCTGAAAAAGGTGAAAGAAGAGATCGACGAGTAACGCCGCCCCGGCCGGTCTTCCCCCGGCCCCCACCATGGAGCCTTGCCATGACACCTGCCTCTGAAGTGAAAGTCTGGGATCCCCTCATCCGGGTGTTTCACTGGGCGACCGTCACCCTCTGCCTGCTCAACTTCTTCGTGCTGGAAGAGGGCAGCAAACCCCACAGATATGCTGGCTACGCGGTGGGCATCCTGCTCATCATCCGCCTGCTGTGGGGGCTGATCGGCCCCTATTACGCCCGCTTCGGCCAGTGGTGGCCAACCCCTGCCCGGGTCCGCTACTACCTGCGCCAGCTCGCCCAGGGGCGCCACCCCTACTACCTCGGCCACAATCCGGTCGGCTCCCTGATGATCTGGCTGCTGCTGCTGTCCCTGGTCGGGACCGTCGTCACCGGCTGGCTCACCACCTGGGATGCCTTCTGGGGCGAGGAGTGGCTGGAGGAGCTGCACGGCATCATCGCCAACACCCTGATGGCCGCCGTTGGCGTCCATGCGGCAGTGGTACTCCTGACCGATCGCCTCACCCGCAGCGATTTGGTCCGCGCCATGGTGCTGGGCAAAAAGCGGGTCCCCGCCAACATCAAGGTGGAAGACCCCCGCGCTTGATGGCCGGGCTGCCGACCAGTCCCCTCCTCTGTTCACCCGCTCATCTGCCCAAAAAAAGACCCCCTGCCAAGGCAGGGGGTCGTCATGAGCAGCGCGGGGGGAGGACCTAGATCATCACACCGGCGATAACGGCGGAGAGCAGGCTCACCAGGGTGGAGCCATAGACCAGCTTCAAACCGAAGCGGGAAACCATGTTGCCCTTCTCTTCGTTGAGCGCCTTCACCGCACCGGCAATGATGCCGATGGAGCTGAAGTTGGCGAACGACACCATGAAGATGGAGAGGATGCCGACGGTGCGCGGGGAGAGCTCGGCGGCAATCTTGCCCAGATCCATCATGGCCACAAACTCGTTGGTCACCAGCTTGGTCGCCATGATGGAGCCGGCCTGCAGCGCTTCACTGCCCGGGATGCCCAGGATCCAGGCAACGGGATAGAAGATGTAGCCCATGACGTGCTGGAAGTTGACGCCAAACGCCGCCTCGAACAGGTAGTTGATGAGGGCGATCAGGGCGATGAAGCCCACCAGCATGGCACCGACGATCACCGCCACGGTGAAACCGGCCATGATGTACTCCCCCAGCATCTCGAAGAAGTTTTCCTTCTTCGGGGTATGGTGCTCGTCACCCTCGGCCAGCGCCTTGGCATCGGTCACGGTGTTGTCGGGCTCGTAGGGGTTGATGAGGGAAAGCACCACGAAGGTGCTGAACATGTTGAGTACCAGCGCGGCCACCACGTAGCGCGGCTCGATCAGCTGCATGTAGGCACCGACGATGGACATGGAGACGGTGGACATGGCCGTCGCCGCCAGGGTGTACATCTGCTTCTCGTTCAGGTGCGGCAGTATGTTCTTGAGGGCGATGAAGTTCTCGGACTGACCGACGATCATGGAGCTGATGGCGTTGAAGGACTCCAGCTTGCCCATGCCGTTGATCCTGGCCAGCACGGTGCCGATGCCACGAATGACGATGGGCAGCAGACGGATGTACTGCAAAATGCCGATCAACACGGAGATGAAGACGATAGGCATCAGCACCATCAGGAAGAAGGAGAAAGCCCCTTCGTTGACCAGACCGCCGAACACGAAGTCGGTCCCCTGCTTGGCAAACTCCATCAGCTTGGTGAAGCCGGCGGCAAAGCCACCCACCACCGCCAGACCCACTTCGGAGTTGAGCATGAACCAGGCGAGCGCCAGCTCGACCACCAGCAGCTGGCCGATGTAACGCAGCTTGATCTGTTTCCAGTTGCGGCGGTTTGCCAGCAACGCCAATGCCAGGACCATCACGAGTCCGAGCACGAAATGAACGTATTCCATACCAGTCATGTACAGGATCTTTAGCTACAACCAATTGAAATAGATAGAAAAAAGGCTTCGTTTGTGATCTGATTTAATCGCA
>NZ_JAPCIY010000042.1:0-35975 GCF_027707645.1 Aeromonas sp. QDB30
GGCGATAAAATCAGATCACAATCGAAGCCATTTTTATATCTATTTCAATTGGTTGCTGCTAAAGATCCTGTACATGAATCACAACAATGTCTGCATCCCGGTTGTCGCCCTCCCCTGTCACGGATCCCCCATGGAAAAGAAACTGACCATCCTCGATATCGCTCGCCTCAGCGGGGTCGGCAAGTCGACCGTCTCCCGGGTGCTCAATCAGGATCCCAAGGTCAATGCCCAGACCAGGGCCAGGGTCGAATCGGTGATCGCCCAGCACGGTTTCGTCCCGAGCAAATCGGCGCGGGCCATGCGCAGCCAGAGCCAGCAGGTGGTCGGCATCGTGGTGTCGCGCCTCGACTCCAGCTCCGAGAACCAGGCGGTGCGCGGCATGCTGGAGACCCTCTACCAGCGTGGCTACGACGCCGTGCTGATGGAGAGCAAGTTCTCCCCCGCCAAGGTGAGCGAGCACCTGGCGGTGCTGGAGCGGCGCGGGGTGGACGGCATCATCCTGTTTGCCTTCAACGATCTGGACTATGCCGCCATGGCGCCGCTCAGGGAGAAACTGGTGCTGATGGCCCGCGAGCGCCCCGGCTTCTCGTCGGTCTGCTTCGACGATGACGGGGCGGTGCGCGCCGTGCTTGCCCACCTCGGAGAGCGTGGCCTGACCGAGGTCGCCTATCTCGGGGTGGAACGCAGCGATCTCACCACCGGGTTGCGTCGGCATCAGGCTTACCTCGACTACTGTCGGGAACAGGGGCGCACGCCCCGCAGCGCCCTCGGGGATCTCGGTCTGCAAAGCGGCTATCGGCTCGCGGCCGAGCTGCTCACCCCCACCACCCAGGCCATGGTCTGTGCCAGCGACACCCTGGCCATCGGCGCCGCCAAATACCTGCAGGAGCAGGGGCGCACCGACATCCTGGTGAGCGGCCTTGGCAGCAATCCCATGCTGACGTTCCTCTTTGCCAACACCCTCAGCCTGGATTTCGGCTACAAGGACGCCGGCATCCTGGCCGCCAGACAGCTGCTCGACCAGATTGAAGAGGGGCAGCCCCCCAGAGCGACCATCGCCCCCTGTCAGCCCCTGTAGTCTATCTTTTCCTCCATTCCCGGCGTTTTGCGCTTTTTGTGACCAGCGCCACGAATTGGGAACGTTCCCATTGCCGATACCAGCCACTGGCTTCATGCTGATTGGGAACGATACCAATAAACGGGCGGTCCTTGGCCAGCCGGTAAAGACACGACCATTATTCATGGAGTCACAGAGGGAAGGCTCATGTCAAAAGTCAACACACAGCATCTGGCGCAGCTGATCGAGCGGATCGGCGGCAAAGAGAACATCACCACTGTCAGCCACTGCCTGACCCGGCTCAGGTTCGTGCTGGCCGATCCGGTCAAGGCCGATCCCAAGGCCATCGAGACCATCCCTTCGGTGAAGGGGAGCTTCACCCAGGGCGGCCAGTTCCAGGTGGTGATCGGCAACGAGGTGGATCAGTGGTACAAGGCGCTCACCCAGGAGATCGGCGTGAGCGGCGGCAGCAAGGAGGCCGCCAAGCAGGCCGCCCGCCACAACATGAACCCGTTGGAGCGCGGCATCTCCCACCTGGCCGAGATCTTCGTCCCCCTGCTGCCCGCCATCATCACCGGTGGTCTGATCCTGGGCTTTCGCAACGTCATCGGCGATATCAAGATGTTCGACGACGGCACCCACACCCTCACCGAGATCAGCCAGTTCTGGGCCCAGGTGCACGCCTTCCTCTGGCTGCTGGGTGAAGCCATCTTCCACTTCCTGCCGGTGGGTGTCTGCTGGTCTGCGGTGAAGAAGATGGGTGGCTCCGAGATCCTCGGCATCGTGCTGGGTATCACGCTGGTGTCGCCGCAACTGATGAACGCCTATGGCATCGGCCAGCAGACCCCGGAAGTGTGGGACTTCGGCCTCTTCGTCATCCAGAAAGTGGGGTATCAGGCCCAGGTCATTCCGGCCCTGCTGGCGGGTGTCTTCCTCGCCTGGGTGGAGACCAGCCTCAAGCGCATCATCCCGGCCTATCTCTACCTGGTGATTGTGCCCTTCATCTCCCTGCTGCTGGCGGTGATCGTGGCCCACGCCCTGATCGGTCCGTTCGGCCGCTGGATTGGTGACGGCGTCGGCTTTGCCGCCAAGGCGGCCATGACGGGTTCGTTTGCCCCCATCGGCGCCGCCCTGTTCGGCTTCCTCTATGCGCCCCTGGTCATCACCGGCATCCACCACACCACCAACGCGGTGGACCTGCAACTGATGCAGAGCATGGGCGGCACCCCCATCTGGCCGCTGATCGCCCTCTCCAACATCGCCCAGGCGTCTGCGGTCGTCGGCATCATCCTGATCAGCCGCAAGGAGAACGAGCGGGAGATCTCGGTCCCGGCCGCCATCTCCGCCTATCTCGGGGTGACCGAGCCGGCCATGTACGGCATCAACCTCAAGTACAAGTTCCCCATGCTGTGCGCCATGGTGGGCTCAAGCTGTGCGGCTCTCATCTGCGGCTTCGCCGGGGTGATGGCCAACGGCATCGGGGTGGGCGGCCTGCCAGGCATCCTCTCCATCCAGCCGCAATACTGGGGCATCTACGCCATCGCCATGCTGGTGGCCATCGTGGTCCCCGCCCTGCTGACCCTGCTGGTCTACAAGCGCCAGCAGGCTGCCGGCAAGCTGGATCTGACCACGGCCTGATCCACACAACCTCGGCGGAGCCCTGGCTCCGCCTTTTATCGTTGCCCTGTTCCAACTAATCCGGTTTCAACCAATGAGCGAACCAACCATGACACAGACACCCTGGTGGCAAAGCGCCGTGATTTACCAGATCTACCCCAAAAGCTTTCAGGATTCCGGCGCCCGTGGCACCGGTGATCTCAAGGGGATCATGGCCCGCCTCGACTACCTCAAGACGCTGGGGGTCGATGCCCTCTGGCTGACCCCGGTCTACGTCTCCCCCCAGGTGGACAACGGCTACGACATCGCCGATTACCTCAACATAGATCCCGCCTACGGCACCATGACCGACTTCGAGGCCCTGCTGGGCGCCGCCCATGCGCGCGGCATCCGCATCGTGATGGACATAGTGGTGAATCACACCTCCACCGAGCACGCCTGGTTCAAGTCGGCGCTGGGAGACAAGCACAGCCCCTATCGCGACTACTACATCTGGAAAGATCCGGTGGACGGCGGCGTGCCCAACAACTGGCAATCCAAGTTTGGCGGCAGCGCCTGGGAGCTGGACCCGGCCACCGGCCAGTACTACCTGCACCTCTTTGCCCGCGAGCAGGCGGATCTCAACTGGGAAAACCCGGCCGTGCGCGCCGAGGTGAAGAAGATCATCCATTTCTGGGCGAAGAAAGGAGTCGACGGTTTCCGCCTCGACGTCATCAACCTCATCTCCAAGGATCAGGCATTCCCTGACGACGAGGTGGGGGATGGCCGCCGCTTCTACACCGACGGGCCGCGCATCCATGAATTTTTGCAGGATGTGAGCCGCGACGTCTTCGCCCCCGTTGGGGCCATGACGGTGGGCGAGATGTCTTCCACCAGCCTGGAGCACTGCCAGCGCTATGGCGCGCTGGATGGCTCCGAGCTCTCCATGGTGTTCAACTTCCATCACCTCAAGGTGGATTACCCGGGCGGCGACAAGTGGACCAAGGCACCGTTCGATTTCCTCGAACTCAAGCGCATCTTCAACCACTGGCAGTGCGGCATGCACGGCAAGGGGTGGTCGGCGCTCTTCTGGTGCAACCACGATCAGCCGCGCATCGTCTCCCGTTTCGGTGACGAGGGCGAACAGCGGGTAGTGGCCGCCAAGATGCTGGCCAGCACGCTGCACGGCCTGCAGGGGACGCCCTACATCTATCAGGGGGAGGAGATCGGCATGACCAACCCCGGCTATCAGTGCATCAACGACTATCAGGATGTGGAGAGCCGCAACATCTTCGCCATCAAGCAGGCGGAAGGGATGAGCGAGGCCGAGATCCTCGCCATTCTCGGTGCCAAGTCCCGGGACAACTCGCGCACCCCGATGCAGTGGAGCGCCGCCTCCAACGCCGGTTTCACCAGCGGGACGCCCTGGCTCAAGCCTGCCGCCAACTATTCCGAGATCAATGCCGAGGCGGCGCTGGCCGACCAGCACTCGGTGTTCTGGCACTATCGGGATCTCATCGCCCTTCGCAAGGCGCACCCCATCTTCACTCAGGGGGATTATCAGGAGCTGCTGACCGGGCACCCGCAGATCTGGGCCTATGTCCGCCGCGCCGACGGTCAGACCCTGCTGGTGGTGAGCAACTTCTACGGCGAGCCGGTGGCCTTCGAGCTGCCTGCCGAACTGGCCAATGGAGAGGGGCGCCTGTTGCTTGGCAACTACCAAGACAGCCCGGCCCGCCCGCAATCCTGCAAGCTGCGCCCTTACGAATCCCTGATCTGGCTGATGGAGCAATGATGACTGACGCAACGACAGTGCAGCGGCCCGCCGTGCGTGGCCCCGAGTGGCAGAAGATGGTGGCGGGAGCGCCCTATGATGCGGGGGACCCCGAACTGCGGGCTGCGCGGGAGCAGTGCCGCGCCCTGCTGGGAGAACTGAACCGGGAGCGAACCGATGCCCCTGGTTGGGATGAGCGCCTCACCCGCCTGCTGGGTGGCCGCGCAGAACGCTGTTTCATCACGCCCCCCTTCTTCTGCGACTATGGCGCCAACATCTTTGTCGGCGAGAATTTCTACGCCAATTTCAACTGCACCATCCTGGATGTGTGCGAGGTACACATAGGCGACAACGTGCTGCTGGCCCCCGGAGTGCAGATCTACACCGCTACCCACCCGGTGGCGGTAGCGCCGCGCATCAAGGGGGTGGAGTTCGGCAAGCCGGTGCGCATCGGCAACAACGTCTGGATTGGGGGCAGCGTCGTCATCTGCCCGGGCGTCACCATAGGGGACAACAGCGTCATCGGGGCGGGGTCAGTTGTCACCAGAGACATTCCGGCAGGCGTGGTGGCGGTCGGCAATCCCTGCCGGGTCTTGCGCCCCATGACGGCAGAGGAGCTGGCGCCCGGGGAACCTGGCTGACACAGAAGGGGCAGGCCGTACCTGCCCCTGTTCCTTTCCCTGACGGCGCTCCCGCAATGCCGGCAAGGCTTCCGCGCAACCCCCTCTTTACCCGGGCAGCAAGGCGCCGCAACGCTTGTGCTGTCCCATGACCACCAGAGTCTTGAAACTGCGCACCTGGTCCCTAGCATGGAGCACCCGACGGGTGAACTGCTCGTAACTTTGCATGTCCCTGGCGGCCACTTGCAGCACGAAGTCCTGCTCCCCCGTCACATACCAGAGATCCATCACCTCGGGTTCCCGCTGCAGGCTGGCGATCATCTCATCGACGATGCGGCCATGATCCCGCTCCAGGGTCACCAGCACCAGCATGGTGATGGGCCAGCCCATGGTGGACGGTGCCACCAGCGCCACTTCCCGCTCGATGAGACCGGACTCCCGCAAGGCGCGGACGCGGCGGTAGCAAGCTGGGGCGGAAAGACCGACCCTGTGGGCCAGCTCCGGCGTGGGCAGACGGGCATCCTGTTGCAGCTCGGCGAGGATGAGCAGATCAAATTTGTCGGTCATGGGGTTCATTAGATAAAAATTATCGCACAAGGCCAGTATTAGACCGGTTTTACCCAAGTCTCCAGATATATTTTACTGCCCATCGTCCTGCTCGGTATGAACACCATGCAACCCAATCCCAATGCCCTCTCCTCTCTTCTGGCCGTCCTGCTCGCCATGTTGTCGATCACCCTCGGCGCCTCCCTGGCCAAATCCCTGTTTCCCCTGCTCGGAGCCGCAGGCACGACCCTGTTCCGGCTGGGGTGCGCCGCCCTCCTTCTCTCCCTGGTGTTTCGCATCTGGCGTGCCCCCCTCGACCGACGCACCCTGCTGGGCGCCATCCCCTACGGCCTGTCGCTTGGGGCCATGAACCTGCTCTTCTATCTCGCCATCGCACGCATTCCCCTCGGCGTAGCCCTGGCCATCGAGTTCATCGGCCCCCTGACGGTGGCCCTGCTCTCCTCACGCCACCGGGCAGACTTCATCTGGCTGATACTGGCCATCGCCGGGCTGCTGCTGCTCTTGCCCCTGCGGGCAACACAGCAGGCCATCGATCCCCTGGGTGCCACACTGGCTCTCGGGGCTGGCCTCTTCTGGGGGCTCTATATGCTCACCGGAAAGCGGGCAGGAGCCTTGCTGGGCACACAGGCTCCTGCGCTGGGCATGTGGGTGGGCACCCTGCTGGTATTGCCCTTCGGGCTGGAGGGTGCGATCGAGGCGTCATTCACCGTCCCCGTGATCCTCACCATCATCGGGGTGGGGCTGCTCTCGAGCGCCATCCCCTACTCTCTCGAGATGTTTGCCCTGCGCCGCCTTCCCCTCAAGAGCTACGGCATTCTCACCAGCGGTGAACCGGCCATGGGAGCCTTGATGGGACTGGTATGGCTGGGCGAACAATTGCCCCCGTCCCAATGGCTCGGGATAACCGCCATCATCGCCGCCTCCATGGGCACCACCTGGCAGGCGGGTCGTCGACAAGCCGGCTCCGCCTGAACCAAAAAAATCGGGGCCGGCGATGACCGGCCCCGGGGATGGCACGAGAGCGTCAGGACGAGTAGTCGTAACAGCGTTTGAGCTCGCCGAAGTCATAGAAGAAGCTGCCCACCGCAATGGGGGCGCAACCTGCCTTGAAAGCGAGCTCCTTCTCGTTGTAAAGCATCTTCACCAGCACCCGGCCTGCCTCGTTGCGGTAGACATCCCACTGGATGTTGGCCGCATAGGGAGAGACCCAGCCGCCACGCCATTCGTTGTTTTCCTGGCTCATCAGCACGCCGGGCTGGGCGCTCTGGCGGCTCCCTGCCAGCTTCATCAGGGCCGCCAGCGGGATCAGGGTCTCCGCATGGGCAAAGCGCAGCTTGGCGACATGCTCGCCCGCCTCTTCCACCACCTGGGTCTGTACCTCGTTGAAGAGGCCGTCAAGCAGGGGCTGGGCCACGGCGTAGGTGGCGCTCTGGCTGGCAAGACTCGGCCCCTTCTTGTAGAAGTCCTCGGCATCGGAAAGGTAGGAGAACCAGGCAGACTCCTCTGGCGTGATGAACTGCTCGAGATCCCAGGATCCGCCTTGTGCCTGCGCCTCCCGGATCATCCCCGGGCCGATGATGAAGAGGTTGTAGAGCATGAGGGCGGCGTCCACCTCGTCGCGCACATGGGTCTTGCCACCATCCTCCGGATTCACCGCCACATAATCCACCCCGGCGGCCAGCTCGTCGACGAAGGCCTTGCTGTAGAGACGCTCGAGCATCTCACGGGCCATCACCCGGGTCCTGGGCAGGGCCTTGAGCGCATCGAGGGCCTCGGTCAGCTCGGGAGCAGGAGCCACCCCGTTGTCTTCGTCCCCGACAAAGGCCTGATAGGCCTGGAAGGTGGGCAGATACCGGGTGTACTCCCCCTGTGGCTCGGTCTTGTGGAAGTAGAGCTCGAACTTGTTGCGCAGCCCCTTGTCGATCTCGGAAGGGTTCTCCTGGCTGACGTAACAGTCGGGGCTGTCCGTCACCAGAGAGACCCTTTTGGCCAGGCTCTGCATGAAGAAGTAGGCGCTTTCGTTGGCGCGATCCTTGCCCGATGTCTCGACCTTGAGGCAGAGGGGAGTCGATTCAGTGGTCAGCAGGGTGGGCAGCCGTTCGGCGAGCCGGGTCGCCAGGTTGGCGTGCTCCTCCTTGCCGAGCGCACTCAGCAGGCCATAGCCGAGGGTCTGGTTGGCGGCCGTGACGGCGTCCACCTTTGCGCCGAGCCGTTGGCCCAGCTCGGTCAAGGCCCCCTGTCTCGCGGCCTCCTCCCACACCAGCTTGGTCAGCACATCGTATTTGGGGCTGGACAACGAGCGGGAGCCATGGCGTGCCACCAGTTCGGTGAAGACGGGACTAAAGCCTTCAGGGGCAACCTCATAGCTGTTCATTGCCTGACGGGCGGCATAGACCGCCTTGGTGCTGTATTGATAGTCGCCGACGGCGGGCGAGGAGGAGTCATTGCCCGAATTGCAGCCGCTCAGCAGGGTGGCCGCCACGCAGGCGGCAAGGGAAGAGACGCGAAACATAGTCATCCTTGAACCAGTGTGAAAATGAAGCCGCACAGTACGCACCGGATGTGACAATCCGGTGTCAGGTCTGGGACATGCACCTCTCTCCGGAAGGGTGAACACCCTCCAACCCGTCTATGTCCCCCCACAAAAAAATCATTCATATTTTTTGAACATGTAGGCCAGTTTATCTCGCTAACAATGACCGGGTGAGGCGCTTAATATTCACACATCGCTTAGGCAGGAGCGCCAAGCCGCAAAACAACTGGTCGTTCATGGCAGTCCCCCATACACATGGGTGACAAACATCCGTGACAAAACAACACACCATTTGAATGACCTCTTGCAAGGATGCATTGATGCAGGCCTGTCAGGCCTTGCCAATGACATAAAAACCAAGAGAGTGAATGAACATGAAAAACGTGATCAAGATGCTGGCCGTTGCAGGCCTGATGAGTGCCGGTGTTGCCCAGGCTTCCGTCCCCGCCGACTTCAACGCCACCCCGGGTGTGCTGTTCGTGAACTGGCATGCCAGCGCCGCCATGGCTGGCAAGGCCAACCCCATGCTGGAGGTGCGCGATGAATCCGGTGATCTGGTGGCCTCCGTCCACGCCAACCTGATGGGTACCCAGCAGGTACAGATCCCGAGCCGCGCCCAAGGCAACCTGACCGTCAGCCTCGGCGATCAGAGCAGCGATTACCGCATCCCGTTCGGCATCGGCAGCGGCAATCCCCGCTGATCAACGCAGACGACGTCCCTCCCGGGTCTGGCAAAGACACGCCGACCAGGCGAGAGATCAACGACAAGGGCGCCATCAAGGCGCCCTTGTCGTCGTTGCCGTCGGCACGCACGGCTACTGGGTGAAGACGGGACCGAAGCCGGATCCCCACAGGATGGCCGTGGCAGCCAGCACGCAGACCAGCAACACCAGGCCGACAGTCACCACTGAGCTGGCGTAGATGAATCCCTGCTCCTTGGTGATGTGCATCAGGATGGGCACGCCGATATAGAGCAGGTAGACGGAATAGGTCAGCCCGACCAAACCGATGAGCATCACGAACCAGAGATGCGGGAAGAAAGCGGAGAAGCCCACCATGAAGAGTGGCGTGGAGGTGTAGGCCGCCAGCTCCAGCGAGGTCGTGTAGCTGGGATCCGAGCCGAAGGTATGCCCCATCCAGTGCACCAGATAGGAGAGTGCCAACACGCCGATGATAAGGGTCACGTACATGGCGACCGACAGCTTGAATGCACTGTTGGCGGTCAGGGTGATGGGATCGCCGACCCCGATGCTCCAGCCGATGTGAACGGCGGAATAGTAGGCGCAGATGGGAGGGATAAGGGCCACGAGCAGGATGTGGGTCAGACTGTTTCTGAAGCTGTCGTGCCGCTCGTCTATGGTATGCCATTCGGTGTGGGGATGGGCATACAATCCCCATAAGTGATTCAATATCATAGCGTTATTCCTTCTCTACATCGGTGGTTGGCGGATCGATACCGGGCTTTCTCCTCTGATTGCGTCATGTCCGGGCGCTGGTGGCGCCATCGCTTGCCATGGCATGCGATGACTTTAAATAAAGTCGCTCCACCGCCGCTGCGTCAAGCAAGGTCGCCGGGACAGCCGGAGGGATGGGGAGACAGCAGGAGGGCACCGGAGGCGGGCACTGATGGCACCCGCCGTCGGCGCTCCCGTCAATACTGCTTGGTTTTCGAGGCAAAACCCGCGAGGAAGAGACCGGTCAGGAACATGCCGCAGAAGGCTTCGATGGCCGACAGCAGTTGCAGCGGCGAGGAGGTCTGGGAGATGTCCCCATAACCCAGGGTCACGAAGGTGACGATGCTGAAATAGAGAGAGCGCCCCAGATGGCCGTGGGTTGCAGACTCCGGCGCCAGGAAATAGGTCAGGGTCGCCAGCAGGATCACCCCCATCGACATCAGCAGGCTTCTGATGGGACGCTCCCCAAACCCCCAGGTGATGAAGCTGATGAACTTGCCCGCGCACTTGAGATAGCACAACAGGGAGAGCCAGCACTTCGTCATCGGACCGCTTCGCAACCAGCGCTCCCGGAACAGCTCCCGCGGGCTCGCCAGGGACTTCATCTCGTGCAGCTTCTCCTTGTAGTAACACTCGCCGGCATCGACGGTGTCACCCACGCTGGAGAAGAGGCGCTTGGCATTGCGATAGAGTTTGCTCGCCTCATTGTGGTCGATCCGCCCATTGTCGTTGTAGACCACCTCCACCTTGTCCAGGTTGGTGTGCTCCATGGTGGCATCGAAGTTCTTGGCGCTGACGCTGAAGTTTTTCAGCACCGCCCGGGAGGAGTGGAAGCGGATCTCCTCGCACTCTATGGTGAAGTCCTGAAAGACCCCGTCCTCCAGCGCCAGCTCCCGCTTCTTGGCCCAGGCCCTGTGGTCCCACAGCAGGGAGTCGAACAGATCGAGCCCGATCACCCCGCCATTGACCCTGACCCCCTTGGCCGAGCAGTGCCACAGATAAACCTTGGAGTTGTTGACGGCCCCATCGAGAGAGAGCTCGTCGAGACAGGTAAAATCGAGCAACCGGCCGGAGATGATGGGGCTTTTGAGGGTAACACCGCCGATGTTGAGCAGACGATGCTTGCCCAGCACCTGGGCTTCCCCCTTGTTGTTCTCCGAGACCGAGAGCAGGCTTTGCACCCGTTTCACCTCGTCATTGCCATGTTTTCCCGCCAGCCACATGCTGTAAGGCTCGAAACGGGTCTCCGAGCGGATGAGACCGCTCTTGCGCAGGGATTCCAGTGCACTCGAGGCGCTCTCATACAGACGGACCTTGTCGTCGCTCATGTAGACACAAAGGCTCAGCACGCAGCGGGAGCTGATGAAGCGGGCGATGCCGATCTGGAAGATCACGCTTTTTTCTATCTTCTGCTCCGCCATCCAGTCGTCGAAATGGGGCAGCGACGCCACCAGCAGCGCCCAGATACGGGGATAATCGTTCTCACGCCGCCACTCGTTGAATTGCTCGGGGGAAAGCTGCCAAAGCTCTGTTGCATTCATAGATGACCTCAGTAATGGAGATGTTCTCGTCGGTGATTCTCTGTCAAGTGCAACCAATAGAAGCGAGCTTACAACAGCAACGAATGGCCCCTAAGAATCAGGAGAAAAAAGTTAACCATTTGAAAAAAAATGCATAAATGCTTTCTCACACACCAAAAAATGAACGCTCAGAGATAAAAAAAACTCCCGACCGGGAGCTTTTTCTATGGGCAGTACGCGATGGCGTTACGCCTCCAGGCTGATGCCGATGTTGGAGACGCCGTCCTGGGCCGCGAAGGCGCGGATGGCAAGGATGCGGTCGCTGTCCCGTTCATGGGCCACCCGTTTGAGCAGTTCGACCTGGAACTCCAGCTCCGCCTCCATGTACTCGTGCTCATAGAGCTCCTCATCGCTAAGATCCCGCTCTTCCAGCATCTCGATGAAGCCGGCGACCGTGCCGACTGACGCATGGCTGGCGTCGTTGGCCTCTTCCCCCACCCGGCAGATCACCGAGTTGTAGGCACAACCCAGCGCCACGCAGGCGTCCAGTGCCGGATAGGCGCCGTAGGATTCAAACTTGCGGGGATCGGGAATGTAGACTTCAAACGCTTCCAGAATGGCACCAAGATTGACGCGGGATCCCTTGACCGTCAGGTAGTTCCACATCTGATCCAGCGCGTGACGGAATGCCCTCGCATCCCCGAAACCGGAGGCCTGGGTAAAGAGCACATAGTTGGGGTACATGCGCTCTGCCAGCGCCAGGGTATAGACGGTTTGCTGCCAGGGCTGCAGCTCGGCCAGTCGCTTATAAAACTTGTCACCAAACACTGGAGTCGGATCCTTTGCAAAATGTGGGGCAGATTGTAGCCCACGAGGGCCCCGTCTAAAAATGAAAAAGCGCCCTGCTCGACTATCTTGCCCGATCAACTGGGGTAAGATGGAGACAGCATCCCTCTCGCCTTGCCATAAACACGATAAGGAACAAGAGTATGAGCCAACGTACCCTGCTGCTGTTGAGTCAGGACAACAGCCACTATGAACGCCTGCTCAAGGCGGCCCATCTTCCCCATCTGCACATTCTTCGGGCCGACAATCAGGCCGAGGCCGAACAGCTTATCGGTGACGCTCATATCCTGATGGCCGAGCCTGCCCGGGCCAAGCCGCTGCTGGCCAAGGCCGGCAAGCTCAGCTGGCTCCAGTCGACTTATGCCGGGGTCGATGTGCTGCTGGACGCCAGTTGCCGCCGCGACTACCTGCTCACCAATGTCCGCGGCATCTTCGGCCCCTTGATGAGCGAGTATGTGTTCGGCCATCTGCTCAGCCTGACCCGCCAGTTGCCACTCTATCGCGAGCAGCAGCAACAGGGCGTCTGGCAGAGCCATCCCTATCAGGGCTTGAAGGGAAAGACGCTGCTGCTGCTCGGCACCGGCAGCATAGGGCAGCATATCGCCCACACCGGCAAACATTTTGGCATGAGGGTGCTCGGCATCAGCCACAGTGGCCGTGAGCGTGCCGGGTTCGATCAGGTGTACCAGTTGCCGGCACTCAACAAGATGCTGGCCCAAGCCGATGTCATCGTCAGCGTGCTGCCCGCCACCCGCGAGACACGCCATCTCTTCACCGCCGAACGCTTCGGCCACTGCAAACCGGGCGCCATCTTCTTCAACGTCGGCAGAGGCAATGCCGTCCATGAGGGGGATCTGCTGGCGGCACTGCAAGCCGGCAAGCCCGCCATGGCGGTGCTCGATGTGTTCGAGCAGGAACCCCTGCCCGCTGACAGCCCGCTCTGGCACCAGCCCAATCTCATCGTGACGCCCCACAACAGCGCCTACAGCTTCCCGGAAGATGTGGCCCAGATCTTCATCCGCAACTACATCCGCTTCATCGATGGTCAGCAGCTGGACGGCAGGATCGACTTTGACAAGGGTTATTGAAGCCGTTCTGCAATGAAAAGGCCCCGCCAGTTGGCGCAATGCTGTTCACTTAAGAGAATTTGAGTTCCAGTCCACGTAGTATCAGGACAAAAAATCGAGGGAGGCATGATGCCTCCCTCTTTCTATTGCAAGCCCCGCTGGATAAAGGCTGGAGGAAGATCGACTGGACACAGCCTTGCCCCCTCAACTCAAATCCAATTTATGAATAATCAGTCAAAAAAGTGCTTATCTGAACAGCATTGCGCCAGTTGGCGGGGCCTTTTTCGTCAGGAGGGAGCCGTTCAGCCCGCCTCCATCTCTTTGCGGTAACTCTTCACCTTGGCGAGGAACTGGCGCTTCTCCTTGCCGCTCAGGGGCTCCGCCATCGGCAGCTTGACCTTCATGGCATCGACCGGCCGGTTGTTGATGCGCACCTCGTAGTGCAGGTGGGCACCGGTGGAGCGGCCCGTGTTGCCGGAGAGGGCAATCTTGTCCCCCATCTTCACCTTCTGGCCCGGTTTCACCAGCAGCTTGCTCAGGTGCAGGTAACGAGTCGTCAGGGTCCGGCCGTGCTTGATCACCACATAGGTACCGGCCAGCGGGTGGCGGGTGGCCTTGAGCACCACGCCGTCCCCAGTGGCCATGACGGCCGTCCCGACCGGCAGCGCGAAGTCGGTGCCCTCGTGGGGACGCACCTGGCCCGTGATGGGATGACGCCGTGCCGGGTTGAAGTTGGAACTGACCCGATAGCGGCTGTGGGTCGGGTAACGGCGGAAACCCCGCTCCAGGCTGTTCGCCTGGCCGTCATAGTAGTTGCCATCCTCAGACAACCAGGCCGACGCCGCCTTGCCCTGGCTGAAGACTTCGACCCCGAGCAGCTGGGTGTTGCCCGTGCTCTTGCCCTCTACCGTCTCCTGACGGACCAGCACCTTGAACTTGTCACCTTTTTTCAAATCCTTGGCGAAGTTGAGGCGCCACTGGAACAGGTTGGCAATCTTCTGGATGTGGTTGGCCGGGATACCGGCATTGCGGGCGCTGACGTAGAAGCTGCCGTTGATGACACCGTCATAGCTCTTCTGCTGCCACTCTACCTCTTCATTGAGCATGTTGGCGCTATAGGTGTCGTCGGTACGCTCCAGCACCAGGGTCTGCTTGATGTTCAGACGGATCTTCAGTTGCTGCAGTATGTTGTCCTGATCGATCAGCAGCTCGATGGTCTGGCCGGGCTTGAGGCGGGCCAGATGGTTCTTGGTGTCCGCATCCAGCACCTTGTAGAGGGTGGTGGTGGACAGGCCCAGGGTGTTGAAGATGGTGGTCAGGTTTTCGCCGTTGCGTACCCGGTAGTCCTGCCATTGGGGCGTGGGATCGGCCGGAATGTCGTCCTCCGGAGCTGCGGCCTCCACCAGCTCGTGATCCGGGATGTCGTTGAAGTCGGTATTGTCTTCGTTGGTTGCGGTGCCCGTGGTGGCGATCGGCAACTCCAGACGCAGTGGCCGCTCCAGGATGTCACCCGGGGCTGGCAATACGGCTACCGCTGACAGCGTCATGGCCGTGAGCAATAGCATGGCGTAAAAGTGTTTGCGGGGAACCGGGGGTTCCCAATTGGCAGCCTGTGCTACCAAGGGACGGAGACGTTTCATCCGCTATCCTGTTATTAGATCTAAGGGTGGTGTTTGTGGGTCTGTTTTTATGATTTTTTATTATGAAAACCGAATATCTGGCTTTTAGACCTAAATACTTACAAAAAGTTCATAGCTACATGCACGAAACTCACATTTTATGCATAACCTTCCAGCATGGGCAGAAATGATCGTCGTTTTTAGCCATTTTTTTCTATTTTTAAGAACCTAGTCCGGTTGTTTGGCGCTCCGGATCCGCAAATGTTGCAAAAACATCACCATGGAGTGGGTATGTCGTTGGCAAAATTGTTAAATGTGATCATCCTAATCCTGTTCGCCATCGGTGCCGTCCTGCTGCTCATGCTGGAGATCACCACGGTACGACAATCCATTCTCGACCAGATGTCGGCCAATCTTGAGACCGCCATCACTGCCCTGGGTCTGGTACTCCAGGGCACCCTGCTCAATGATGACAAGGTTCTCGCGGAAACCATCGTCAATGCCATGTTTGACGGCGGCTTCGTCAGCTCGGTGGTCTTGCTGGATCCGGACGGTCAACTGCTGTTCCAGAAGGTCTTCCACACCGCACAACAAAACGTACCCACCTGGCTTCCCTCGGTTATCGACATGCCCCCGGTCAAGATTGAGCAGGAGTTGACCGATGGCTGGCGCATCCTTGGGACTCTCACGCTGGAAGGGCACGAGGGGTATGCCTACCAGCACCTGTGGAACGCCATCAGCCGTACCGGGCTTGCCCTGCTCGCCGGCCTGCTGGTCTTTACTCTGGTCATCACCTGGGTATGCCGTCGCCTGCTGCGTCCGCTTGAACAGATCAGCCAGCAACTGACCCAGATCCGCAAACGTCAGTTCAGCGGCAACCTGCCTCTCCCCTGGCTTCGCGAGTTGCAGGAGGTCGCCACCTCCATCAATCAACTGGTGTCCGAACGCAAGCGGGATCTGCTGCAGCAACGGCTCAAAATCACCCAGCTCGGCAGGCTCGACGTCCCCCTGGCTCACCAGAAGCTGACGGGATTGACCGATACTGCAGGTGACATGTACCTGCAGCATTTCGTCTCCACTCAGGGCAACATCAGACTCTACAGCCGGCTCTTGCCCAAGCCCCCCCCCACCACGGACAGTTCGCCCGATGAGATCAGGGCCCTGTTCAACGACTTTCTTGTCGAGAAAGCGGAAGGGCTTCAGCTGCCCCTCAGCCTGCTGAACCATCCCGACTGGGCACAGTTCGCCCCCTCTCTGGCCAATGCCAGAGGCAAGACCCTGGACTGGCACTGGGATCTGGCCAGCCTGCCCCCCCTCGCCGAAGAGCGGCTGACGGCGCTTCAGACCCAGGGGATCGAGATGGCGTTCAGCAATGTCCCGATGAACAACGACAACCTGGCCAGGCTCGATCCCATCAGGCCTGTCTTCATCAGCTGCCAGCTGACCCAGGCCCCCCTCTATTGGAATCTGCTTTCCCAGTGCCTCCATGCTTCCGGCTACACCCTGCTGGCCGAAGCCAGCGAGGTGAGCGACGTAGACACCCTGCGCAACTGGGGCATCGATGGCTACGCCACTCAGGAGGCATCATGAGAACCCCGCTGTTGTTGCTTGCCCTGTTGTGGCAACCCGCTCCGCACGCCGCCTCCCTGGCCATCAGCACGGGCGGTAAGCAGGGCATCTATTACCAGGTCATCAAGGAGTTCTGCCGGCTGGCCAACAAGAGTGACCCCACGTTGTCATGCAAGCCGCAAGCCAGTTCAGGTTCCATCGAGAATCTGCGCATGCTGCAAGCAGGGGAGACCCCTTATGCCCTCGTCCAGTCCGACTGGCTCTATCAGGCCAGCCAGGGGATCGGGCCGTTCGCCAGGCAACCCCAACCCGAGCTGAGAACCCTCTTCGCCACCCATGCGGAACCTTTCACCATAGTGGTGCGAGCCGATGGCGACATCACCACCCTGGCGCAACTCAAGCTGGCCCCCATCGACATGGGGCTGAAACACTCGGGCACCCGCCAGACGGCATTGGCCCTGTTCCACGCACTGGGCACCAGAGAGCAGGACCTCGACCTGAAGAGCGTGGCCAATCTCTCCGAGGCGCTGTGCAGCAAGCAGATCGATGCCTATGGCCTGGTGATGGGCCATCCCAACCGGATCGTGCTGGCCACGGCGAAGCGCTGCGCCATCCGCTTCCTGCCGATCGAGGGGGAGACGCGGGAGCGACTGCTCAAGGGGGTCAAGTATTATCAGCGCAGCCAGGTACCCGCTCGCATCTATCCCGGCAACCTCAAGGCGACACCGACCTTCGCCATTGCCGCCACTCTGGTGACCAATGCCGCTACACCAGACGAAGACGTCTATCGTCTGACCAAAGCGATGCTGAGCCAGCAGACCGGTTTCAACGAACAGACCTATGGCTATGCCAACCTGTTCCACAAGGCACGCAACAAGACGGGCCCGGTGCTGAGCGTCCCGCAGCACCCGGGGGCGGCAAGATACTTCGAAGAGTTGAACAGCGCGGGCAAGCTATAGCTGGCGGCGGGGGGCACGCAGGTGCTCGCTGGAGAACCGGCTCTGCATCGAGGTCCACTGGGTCAGGCGATCGGCGCTCCCCGCCAGGGTTCCCTCGCGACGCGACTTCATGACCCAGATGCTCTTGGCATCGAAACTGTAAACGGGTTGCAGATCATTGCGCTGGCTGCCCGGCAGGATGCGGCCATTGATGTTGTCCAGCACCAGGGGATCTGACTTGGTGCTCGGGAAATAGAGCGTCACCATGTGAAACTGGTTGTAGCGGATCGCCTTCACATAGGCCAGCCGCAGTTTCTTCTCGTCGACGCCGAGCTCCATCAGGGTGTAGTACTTGGAGATGCTGTAATCCTCACAATCCCCGCCCCGGGCCCCGATGAATTCCAGGGGATTGGCCCAGTAATCCTCGTCACCCCAGAGTCTGGGATCCTCGCTGTAGGTCAGATTGTTGAAGTAGTTGTTGACCAGTTCCAGCTTCTGCTGATCCGTCGTGCCGGCCCTCGGGGTGAGCAGGCGGGAGAAGGCCTCGGCGCGCTGGATCGCTCTGGCGCCATAGACCGCCTGCATTTTTGCCCTGAGTTCCGGGCTGGCGATGTGTTCGGAAAGACCGGATGCCTGTATGCCGGATCCCAGCAGGGTCAGCGTGCAGACAGAGACGAGCAACCATTTCATGACTGACACTCCATATCAGATGCTGGAGGTCAGTATAGTTGGCGCTGCCAGCCCCATCGGAAAAGCCGGGAAGAGCTCAACGGCACTGGGCGAAGGCGTCCGCCAATTGCTGCATGAATTGCGGATAACCGTCCGGACCGAGCGGCACCTGCTCGCCGACTTCGTCCAGCAGCAGCACCTTGGCCCCGGTATTGCGGGCAACCGACTCGATCACCGCCGGGGAGAACTGCGGCTCGGCGTAGATGCAGCTCGCCTTTTTCTCTTCCAGCGCCTTGCGGATATCAATCAGCGTCTTGGCTCCCGGGCGACGCTCCGGACTCACGGTGAAGTGTCCCTTGGAGCTCATGCCGTAGTGACGCTCCCAGTATCCATAGGCTTCGTGGAACACGAAGTAGCCCTTCTGATCCACCGCCTCCATCTGCACGGCGATCACCTTGTCCAGGGCGTTCACCTTGCCCTCGAAGGCCGCGAGATTGGCGGCATAGCGCGCCTGGTTGGCAGGGTCCAGCTTGCCCAGTTCGGTTGCAATCGCCTTGGCAATCACCTTGGCCTGGGTTGGACCCAGCCAGATGTGGGGATCCACCCCTTCGTGGTGGTGCCCTTCATGGCCCTCATCGTGCGAGCCGTGGTCGTGGGCGGCATGGTCATGATCCTTGTCGTCATGATGATGCTCGTCATGCTCCCCCTGGGTCGCATAGTTGTACAGCGGCATGCCGGGAACCTGGGTCAGGGTCAATACATGAGGATGCCGGGCCAGGGGTTTGGCCATGAAGCCTTCCAGCTCGGGACCGACCCACATCACCAGATCGGCCTCGTTGATGCTGCGAATATCGGAAGGGCGCAGGGAAAAATCGTGGGGCGACGCGCCGGTGGGCAGCAGCACCCCGGGCTCGCTCACACCATCGGTGATCGCCGCCGCGATGAAGCCCAGGGGTTTGATGGTGGTCAGCACCTCGAGGGCACGGACAGGCAGACTCACCGCCAGCAGGGCAGTGATCAGGGCAAGAATTCGCATAGAGGTCTCGTCAGGGAGTGTGTGTGTGATAATATAACAAACCAACGTCGCTGTTATATTATAACTTCCACAGGCTGTAAACCCCGGAGCTGTCATGACCCAACTGGTGGAGCTGAAAGAGGTCTGTCTCTCATTTGACGGACGACTCGTGCTCGACAAGGTCTCCTTTACCCTGAACAAAGGCAAAATCACCACCCTGGTCGGCCCCAACGGAGCGGGAAAGAGCACCCTGAGCAAGCTGGTGCTGGGCTTGCTCAATCCGGACTCGGGCGAAATCATTCGCCGCCGCGATTTGCGGGTCGGTTATGTGCCGCAGCGCCTCTACCTGGACCCCACGCTGCCGCTGACGGTGCGCCGCTTCCTGCAGCTCGGCAAGAACAGCCGCCTCTCCATCGAGGAGGCCCTCAGCCGGGTCGGCGCCCAGGATCTGCTGGACAACCGGATGCAGAAGCTCTCCGGCGGCGAGATGCAGCGGGTGCTGCTGGCCCGCGCCTTGCTGGTCAAGCCCGAGCTGCTGGTGCTGGACGAACCTGTCCAGGGAGTAGACATCACGGGGCAGATCGAGCTCTACGCCCTCATCGGCCAGCTCGCCGCCGAATTCCACTGCGCCGTGCTGATGGTCTCCCACGATCTGCACCTGGTGATGGCCAGCACCCACGAGGTGATCTGCCTCAATCGCCACGTCTGCTGTCACGGCGAGCCACAGAGCGTGGCACGCCACCCGGAATTTGCCCGCCTGTTCGGGCGGCCGGAGCAGGAGGTGCTGGCGGTCTACACCCACCATCACCACTGCGATGGCGAGCATCACCACCATAAACCGCAGGCGCCCGTCATCCGCCTGCCCTCCCGCAACCCGTAACGCACGCAACAGGATCATCAAGTGGACAGCTTTCTGTTATACGCCCTCGCGGCCGGGCTCGGCATCGCCGTGCTGGCCGGCCCCCTCGGCAGTTTCGTGGTGTGGCGCAAGATGGCCTATTTTGGCGACACCCTCTCCCACGCCTGTCTGTTCGGCATTGCCCTCGGCATCCTGCTGCAGGTAGACCTCACCCTGGCGGTGGTGGTCTGCTGCCTCGCCATGGCCATGTTACTGGTGATCATGAGCCGCAACCAGCAGGTGGCCACCGACACCCTGCTCGGCATCCTGGCCCACAGCGCCCTGTCGCTGGGTCTGGTCACCCTGAGCTTCATGGACAACGTGCGGGTGGATCTGATGGCCTACCTGTTTGGCGACCTGCTCTCGGTGCAGCCCATGGACCTGCTCTGGATCTACGGCGGCGGTGCCCTGGTGCTGCTCACCCTGTGGCGGCTCTGGGATCCCCTGCTCTCCATGACCATCTCGGAAGAGCTGGCCCGGGTGGAAGGGGTGCGGGTAGATGTGCTGCGCTGCGTGCTGATGCTGCTGATAGGCCTGGTCATCGCCGTGGCCATGAAGTTCGTCGGGGCGCTCATCATCACCTCCTTGCTGATCATTCCCGCCGCCACCGCCCGCCGCTTCAGCCAGACCCCGGAGCAGATGGCTGGCTTTGCCGCCCTGACAGGCTGTCTCGCCGTGCTGGGGGGCCTTGCCCTCTCCTGGTATCAGGACACCCCGGCCGGTCCCTCGGTCGTAGTCTGCGCCACCACCCTCTTTGTACTGAGCCAGTTCAAGCGCACCTGACCCGCTCCTGATGGTCCTGGTCTCGCCAGTGCCATCAGGCCTCCCGAATCAGACACCTTCGTCGTGGGCTGCGCCGTCCATTCTGCATAGGGCCCCCAGCCCGTTCAGACACGCCTGAGAGGCTCGTTTTCCCCGGGTCTCAGGCTCGCCTGCGACTCCTGCCACAGCCACTGACGCAACCGGCTGATGGCGGGTTCATGGGCGCGCGAGCGTTTGAAGACGAAATAGAAGTTGTCGCCGGTCTCGAGGGCGTGCAGGGGCAGTCGCACTAGACGCGGATCCTCCGGCTGCAACATGTAGTCATTGATGAGCGCCATTCCCTGGTCCCAGTTCGCCGCCTCCAGCGCGAGCAGGATATGGCTGAAATGGTGCACCCTCGCCTCGGGGGGAATGGTCAGTCCCCCCATTTCGGCCCAGCGCCGCCAATCTTCCCCCTTCTCGCGGTAGATAGCCTGGATGGAGAGCAGCGGCAACTGCCACAGGGTGGCGGGCCACTCCCCTTCCACCTGCTGCCACATCCGGCGACTGCACACCGGCATCAGCCGCTCCCGATAGAGCAGATCGTGCATGTAGCCCGGCCCTTCGGGGGAGACGGTGATGAAACCGTCCGCCACCCTGTCGGAGAGCTCGGGATCTTCCGCCACCATCTCCAGGCTGAGATCCAGCTCGGGATAGAGCTGGCGCAGCCCGGCCAGGCGAGGGATCAGCCACTTCACCGCAAAGGAGCTGTAGACCGCGAGCCGCACCCGCATCTCGCCGCCACCGCGCAACTGCTCGCTGCTCTGGGCAATCTGGACCAGCCCGGCGGCGATCCCCTCGAAATAGATCTCCCCCTGGGGCGTCAGGGAGAGCAGCCGCCCCTGGCGCAGCAGCAGTCGCTCCCCCAGAAAATCCTCCAGCAGACGGATCTGGTGACTGACCGCACTCTGGCTCACATTGAGCTCCAGGGCGGCGCGGGAAAAACTCAGCAGGCGGGCAACCACCTCGAAATATTGAACGGCGCGCAGGGGGGGCAGCTTCATTATCCAAATTTCTCATGCGTGATGATTTTTTATCATTTTACTGGATAACAGGCCGCGGGCTACCCTCCCCTCATCTGAATCTGGAGGTGGTATGAATGCAGTCGGGATAGGCATCCTCTATCTGGTGCTCGGCAACATGGTGGCGGTCTTCTCCGATGCCCTGGTCAAGGTGCTGGAGCCGGACCAGCCCATTTTCCAGTTTGTCTTTTTCCGCCAGCTCTCCGCGGCCCTGCTGCTCGCCCCCTGGCTGCTCTGGTCCTGGCGGCGCAACCCACCGGTAGCCCTCAAGTGGCACCTGCTGCGGGCCCACATCTGGGCCGTCGGCGTCTGCCTGATGGTGGTCGCCCTCACCCGGCTGCCGCTCGCCACCGCCAACGCCCTCTTCTATGCCGCCCCGCTGCTGATGGTGCCGCTCGCGGTCTGGCTGGCGGGGGAGGCACTCTCGCGCCAGAAGGTGCTGACGGCGCTGCTCGGCTTCGTCGGGGTGCTCATCGTGCTGCGCCCGACCGAGGTAAACTGGGCCGCCCTGGCGGCGCTCGGGGTGGCGCTCTCCCTGGCGGTCAACAACCTGCTGATCAAGCGCATCCCGCTCCAGCAGCCCATCGCCCAGACCCTGTTTTTCACCAATGTGCTGAGCATGCCCTTCATCCTGGCGCTGGCCTGGTGGGAAGGGGGCGAGTGGCAATGGCAGATGTGGTGGCCCGCCTTCGGCTCCTCGGCGCTCATCATGGTCTACGCGGGGCTGTGCGTGATGGCCTATCGCAAGGCGGAGGCGAGCAAGATCGCCTCGGCGGAGTACACCGGGCTACTGATGGCGGTCGCCATCGGGGTCTGGCTGTTTGACGAACAGCCGGGGCTGCCGCTGCTGCTGGGGTGCCTGTGCATCATACTGCCGCTGGTCGCCATGGCCCGCAGCAAGCCCAAACCCCAGGCCGAGCCGGCGCTCTAGCCTGCCGGGTCAAGCAGGGGGGCGACCCTCTGCTGCAGATGGGGGATCACCGCCTGCTCGAACCAGGGGTTCTTCCTGAGCCAGAGGGTGTTGCGCGGGGACGGGTGCGGCAGCGGCAACCAGGCCGGGCCATAGTCCGCCCAGTGTCGCACCGTCTCGGTGAGCGATCCTTTCGCCGCCGCCCTCAGGTAGTAAGCCTGCGCATACTGGCCGATGAGCAGGGTCAGCTCGATGTTGGGCAGCAGCATCAGTACCTTGTCGTGCCAGGTGGGGGCACATTCCGGGCGCGGCGGCAGATCCCCCGACTTGCCCCTGCCCGGGTAACAGAGCCCCATGGGCATGATGGCGATGCGGGATTCATCGTAAAAGGTGGCCTTGTCCACCCCGAGCCACAAGCGCAGGCGATCGCCGGAGGGATCGTCCCAGGGGATGCCGCTGGCGTGTACCCGGGTGCCGGGGGCCTGGCCGATGATGAGCAGACGGGCGCGCTCGTTGCCGCGGATCACCGGCCTTGGGCCGAGCGGCAGGTGGGCCTCGCACAGGCGGCAGGCCCGGATCTGTTCAAACAGGGGATCGAGTCGGTTCATGGGCCCGATAGTACCAGAGTTTTCTCCCCGCTCCCGCTTGTGAAAGGGGCGGCGGATACTTATCATGCAGCCGCCATTGTTTAGTTTAATAAACGGAGAGAGATGAAGAACTGGATGGGCACCGGCAGCGCGGCCCTCTCATTCGTGCTGTGGGGCATGCTGCCCCTCTATTACCAGTTCATGCCCGAGATCAACATGTGGGAACTGCTTTCCCACCGGGTGCTCTGGTCCGTGGTGCTGCTGGGAGGCCTGCTTCTGCTCCTCGGCCAGCGGGTGCCCTGGGGGGCCCTGCGCGGCGATCCCCGGCAGCTCGGCCTTGTGCTGCTGGCGGGCCCCGTGATGTCCATCAGTTGGTGCATGTTCACCTGGTGCCTGACCACGGGCCAGGTGCTGGCCACCAGCCTCGCCTTCTTCATGACCCCGCTGTTCAACATCGCTTTTGCGGTGCTCTTCCTCAAAGAGAAGCTCACCCCGCAAAAACACCTGGCGGTGGCGCTCGCCCTGGCGGGGCTCGCCTATATGCTCTTCTCCTACGGCCAGCTGCCCTGGTTCTCCCTCGTGATGGGGGCCAACTTCGCCCTCTACGGCCTCATCAAGAAAAAGGTGAGACTGGACGCCGGAACCAGCCTCTATCTGGAGTCCCTGGTGCAGTTGCCCGTCGCCCTGCTCGTCCTCGGCTACCTCGGTGCCCAGGGTTCCAGCCTGTTTATGGCCGGTGACTGGACCGAGCGACTGCTGCTGATGGGCAGTGCCCCCGCCACCCTGCTGCCGGTGGGGCTGTTCTGCTATGCGGTGGCGCGCACGCCCATGAGCACGGTGGGGCTGCTGCAATACATAGAGCCGAGCCTCGCCTTCCTGCTCGCCCTCTTCTGGTTTGGCGAGATCCCGGATCCGGTGAAATCCGTGGGCTTTGCCTTCGTCTGGGCCGGCCTGCTGGTGAGCCTGCTGCCCCTGCACCGGCTTGGGCGCCAGCGGGCCAGGTGGCGCACCTCATGACCCTCGCCACCACCACTCCCTCCCGCTGGTTTGTCTATCTGGTGCGCACCGGCACCGGGGCACTCTATGCGGGGATCAGCACGGATCCCGAGCGGCGACTGCGTCAGCACCAGAGCGGCAAGGGGGCCAGAGCCCTGCGCGGCAAGGGACCCCTCTCCCTGGTATGGCAGCAGGAAGTCCCCGGCAAACCCGAGGCGCTGCGCCTCGAGTACCGCCTCAAGCAGCAGAGCAAGGCGTTCAAGGAGCGCCTGGTACACGAGCCGGCGCTGTGGCACGGCTGGAGCCTTTCCTGGCTTGCCACCCCGCACACCGACCCTGTGTCGCCCCCATAAAAAGGGCCACTGCAAGCAGTGACCAAGGAAGGATGCGAAATCAGGGGGGCTTAACGGTAGGTGTTCGACTGCTTGCGCCTGTTGTTGAGTAGCCAGCACACCACCAGCACCACCAGCAACCAGGGCGCCAGCTTGATGATGAGGGCAAACATGCCGGCCAGGGCGCCAAACAGCACGAAGACCCCGCTCACCAGCAGCATGGCCAGCACGGTGAATCCGGTCAGCGCCATGCCGATCAGCACCAGGATCAAGACGATAAATTCCAGCATGTTGTGCTCCTCACGGGCTTGCACTTGCCGACGGGGCGATCCGGAGATCACCCCAGCCAGCGTTGAAGTTCACGGCGGGGAGGCATGACGAGCACCCCCACCAGATAGAGCGCCAGGGCCAGCGGTGGCATCAGGATCAGGGCGAGCAGGGCCACCACCCGCACCGTCACTCTGGACACCCCCAGCCCTCTGGCAAGACCGGCGCAGACCCCGGTCAGCTTGCGATGGGCGAGATCCTTGGGCCAGGGTGTCATGGTTATGCCTCCACCTTCTGACCCTTGAGCCGGGCCAGTTCCCGCTCAATCTCGTCGTTCAGCTCCAGCTCGCGGAACTGGGCCTCGAGGGAGGGATTCTGCCCCAGGGTCGCCGCCTCCAGCTGGGCCTCCAGCTGATCGACCCGGTTCTGGAAGCCGTCGAAACGGGCCACCAGCTCGTGCATGCGCTGGTTGTCCACCTGGGCACGGGCGCGGATGCGGCTGTGGGCGGTCTGCTCGCGCAGGGTCAGCATCTTCTGCTTCTCCCGCGCCTCGGTCAGCTTGGCCGCCAGTCGCTCGCTGTCGGCGGTGAGCTGGGCAAGCACTTCGGCCACCCGCGCCTTGTCCTCTTCCAGCCGCTCGCACTGCTTCATCTCCGCCAGCTTCTCGGTGAGGGCGGCACGGGCCAGATCTTCGCGGCCCTTCTGGATGGCGAGTTCGGCCTTGGCTGCCCACTCCTGGATCTGGTTGCGCAGCGCCTGCTGATGGCGCTCCAGCTGTTTCTGTTCGGCGATGACGCGGGCGGCCTGGGTTCTCATCTCGACCTGGACCTGCTCCATCTCCTCGATCATCAGCCGCAGCATCTTCTCCGGCTCTTCGCTCTTGTCGAGCAGGCTGTGCAGGTTGGCATTGATCACGTCGGTCAGGCGGCTGAATACGCTCATGGTCTGGCTCCTTGTTGATGGGGGGTCACTCTCTTCCCATGACACTACAAGAGCCGTGCCAGAATGTTTTTTCCTTTATTTACAATTAGATGAAAGTTAACGATGGATGTTCACCGGATACAGCGTGGTGAAAAAAACCAACAAGATGGTGATTTTCACCAATAAAAAAGGGAGCCAGCGGCTCCCTCTCTTCTCTGCAACCGGGCTCAGGCCGCCGGCCGATGGCCGAGCTTGCCATCCAGCTCCGCCAGCTTGGCTTCCATCTTCTCCCGGCAGGTGTCGGAGAGCTCGCGGATGCCGGCGGCGCCGTGCTCCTTGCTGCACACCGGGGCCATCACTTCCAGCAGCACCTCGCCGTTGTCCCAGCGGTTGAGATCGACCTGACCGAAGTAGCTGGAGCAGACGATGGGCACCACGGGCACCTCGGCCTGGACGGCAGTGTGGAAGGCCCCCGCCTTGAACGGCAGCAGACCACGCCCCTGGGAGCGGGTCCCCTCCGGGAACATCCAGATGGAGGTGCCGCGATGCTTGATGCGATCCACCACCTGGCCGATGGTGCCGATGGCGCGGGAGCGGTTGGAGCGGTCGATCAGCACGTTGCCGGAGAGCCAGAAGATGAGACCGAAGAAGGGGAGCCACAGCAGGCTCTTCTTGCCCACCGCCACCACGCCGGGCTGCACGGCGCCGGTCACGGTGAAGATGTCGTAGTTGCTCTGGTGATTGCAGACGTAGACCGCAGGCCCCACCGATTTGACCTCGTCGGCCACCGTCACCCGGACCTTGAGGCCGATCAGCGGGCAGACCGCATGATACATACGGGCGAAGACATAGACGTTGTTCGGGTGGCGCGGGCGCACCAGACAAAGCAACAGGCCGAACAGGAACCAGAAGACGAGCAGCAGTGCCAGCAGCAGCACACGGGCAAGTTTGAGCATCGAACACCTCGGAATTTGACTCGGCGCAGTATACTGGTCCCCCTTTTAGCGAACAAGCGTTCGCCAGACAGAACCGACCAGCCCCGGACGTCACCGGCCACCCCGGCTTGCCCCACCCGCCATTGCCCGCTAGGATGTGGCCATCTTGATGAACGGGGCGAGCATGATTTTGCAACAACGCGCGGCGACACGACTCCTGCTGCTGGTCTGCCTGCTGGTGCTCAATTGCGCGGCCCAGCCGCTGGCCCGCCTCGCCCTGCTCGATCACGCCGTGAGTTGCCAGACCCTGCCCCAGTTCGCCTCGGCCGACGACCAGGCCGACAAGGGCACGCCTGCCAGTGTGCAGCCCAGCAGCTGCCAGCTCAACGGCAAGTGGCTGAGCGCCGCCAGTCTGCTGTGCGTGGAGCAGCTCTTCTTCGCCATCGCCTTCGTGATTGCCCTGCTGGTGCCCCTGTCACGGCGCGCGCCGGCACTGCCTCCCCCCATCAATGTCTCGCCGCCGGAGCGGCGACTGCACCTCACCCTCTGCGTCTGGCGGGAATGAGTTCAGCCGCGCTTTTTCAGCCTGCTGTCACTCATTTTTTGCGAGACCCAACACATGTCGAATCTCTTCAAGGCGGCCCTGCTACTGGGCAGCCTGCTGTGGCAATCCAGCGGATTGGCCAGCGATACGGGGTGGCTCACCCGCCCCCAGAACAGTCACGCCAAGGTCAGGCTGCAAGCCGACCGCAGCGTCCCGGATCAGACCCGCATCCTGCTCGATGTCCAGCTGGCGTCAGGCTGGAAGACCTACTGGCACAGCCCGGGTGAAGGGGGCATAGCGCCCCAGATCCTGTGGGATGAGCCGGTCGGCGACTTCCAGTGGCACTGGCCCACGCCGCGCCCCTTCGAGGTCGCCGGGCTCAACACCCAGGGCTATCAGGAGCAGGTACGCTTCCCCCTGAGCCTGAGCTACCCGGCCGGGCAGCCGCTCAAGGGCACCTTGCGCCTCTCCACCTGCAGCAATGTCTGCATCCTGACCGACTACCCCTTCACCCTGGCGGCGGATGGGCAGGCGCCGGCCGGTTTCGACTTCGCCTGGGCCCGGGCCATGAGCACCCTGCCGCAAACGCTGCCCGCCGACACCCGGGTCGAACTCGGCTACCAGCACAACCAGCTGCAGCTGCGCGCCGAGCGGGCAGAGGGCTGGCAGGCGCCAGCGCTCTTCATCGATGCGCTGGAGGGGGCCGAGTTCGGCAAGCCCGCGCTCGAGGTAAGCGGCACCACCCTGATCGCCCGGGTGCCGGTCAGCGATGGCTGGCAGGGGGATGCCCCTGACTTGCGCGGCCAATCCCTCGGCCTGCTGCTCACCAGCGGCGAGCAGGCCTGGCAGACCCGCGCCATCATCGCCGATCCCCTCGCCCTGCCGGCCCCCGAGCAGCCACTTCTCTGGCTGCTGGGGGCGGCGCTGCTCGGCGGTCTCATCCTCAACCTGATGCCCTGCGTGCTGCCGGTGCTGGCCCTGAAACTCGGCACCGTGTTGCAGCAGCAGGGGCGCGAACAAGGAGGCGTGCGCAAGCAGTTCCTCGCCGCCAGCGCCGGGATAATCACCTCCTTCTGGGTGCTGGCAGCCATGAGCAGCCTGCTGCGCGCGACTCAGGGAGCCGTCGGCTGGGGGATCCAGTTCCAGAGCGCCGGTTTCATCGGCTTCATGGTGGCGGTGACCCTGCTGTTTTGCGCCAACCTGCTGGGCTTGTTCGAGATAAGGTTGCCCAGCAATCTCAACACTCGCCTCGCCACCCGCGGCGGCAAGGGGCTCGGCGGTCACTTCCTGCAGGGGAGCTTCGCCACCCTGCTCGCGACCCCCTGCTCGGCCCCCTTCCTCGGCACCGCGGTGGCCTTTGCACTGGCGGCGCCCCTCGGCCAGCTCTGGCTCATCTTCACGGCCCTCGGCCTTGGCATGAGCCTGCCCTGGCTGCTGGTGGCGGCCCTGCCGCGCCTTGCCCTCTGGCTGCCCAAACCGGGGCGCTGGATGGGGCGACTGCGCATCCTGCTCGGCCTGATGATGCTGGGCTCCAGCCTCTGGCTGGCGAGCCTGCTTGGCAACCATCTGGGCAGCACGGCCACCGGCTGGCTGATGGCCGCCATGGTGCTGGTGCTGCTGATGGGCATCCTCTGGCGTTATGGTCTGTGTGGTTTCACGCTGGCCCTCTCCCTCTCGGCACTCATCGGCGGCGCCCTGCTGCTGGGGGGCGCCCTCACGGCGCAGGGGTCGGGCAGCATAGACAGAGTCGCCTGGCAGCCGCTCTCCGAACAGGCCATCGCCGACGCCCTGGCCCAGAACAAGCGGGTCTTCGTGGATGTGACCGCCGACTGGTGCGTCACCTGCAAGGCCAACAAATACAACGTGCTGCTGCGTGACGAGGTGCAGCGCGCCCTGTCGGCCCCGGACGTGGTGGCCCTTCGCGGCGACTGGAGCCGGCCGAGCGATGCCATTTCCGCCTTCCTGCGCCAGCGCGGCGCCGCCGCCGTTCCCTTCAACCAGATCTACGGGCCCGGCCTGCCAGAGGGAGAGATCCTCTCTCCCCTGCTGGACAAGGCCGACTTGCTCGACAGCTTGCACAAGGCCGGCCTCGTTCAGGCCGATGCCACCCATTTCTAAGGAGAATGCCATGAGACTGCGAACCCTGACCCTCTGCACCGCCCTGGTAGCCGCCACCCTGGGCACCCCCACGCTGCACGCCGCCCCCTTCACCCCGGAGCAGGAGGCCCGCATCAAGGAGCTCATTCGCGAGACCCTGATCGCCAACCCCGGGATCCTCGACGAGGCAGCCGAATCCTGGGAGAAACAGAACGCCGCGACCCAGCAGGCCCAGATGGGTGACTTCATCAAGGGCAACCAGGATGTGCTGTTCAACAGCCCCACCAGCCCGCGCCTCGGCGCCAAGCATCCCAAGCTGACCCTGGTGCTGTTCACCGACTACAACTGCCCCTACTGCAAGCAGTTCGACCCGGCGGTCGCCAAGCTGCTCGCGGCCTATCCGGACGATCTGGGGCTGGTGATCAAGCTGCTGCCGTTCAAGGGGCAGACCTCCGCCAAGGCAGCCCAGTACAGCCTGACCCTGTGGCAACAGGATCCTGCCCGCTTCCTCCCCCTGCACGACAAGCTCATGAGCAAGCAGGGGATGCTGACCGAGACGGACATCAACAAGGCGCTGGCCGCCACCGACAACCTGACCCTCAAGCCCGCAGGCAAGGCCACCGAAGAGTTGCGCAACAGCCTGCGCATCGGCACCCTGCTCGGCGTGCAAGGCACCCCGGCGACCCTTATCGGCAACCAGCTGGTGCCGGGCGCCATTCCCTATGACGAGCTGGAACAGCTGGTCAAAGCCGAGCTGGCCAAGCGGAGCTAAGCCATGGCCGAGGATGCAGGCATAAAAGCCCCCCGCTGGCGCCGCTGGGGCAAGGAGGCGCTCTGGCTGCTGCTGATGGTGCTCGTCATCACCACCCTGGTGGATCTGTGGCGCAGCCCCACCCTGCCGGCGGGGGCCATGGAGGCCCCCTTCACCCTGCAGGACGGCACCACCACCACTCTGGCCGAGCAGAGCCGCGGCAAGCCCCTGCTGGTCTACTACTGGGCCAGCTGGTGCGGGGTGTGCCGCTTCACCACTCCCACGGTGGAGCAGCTCTGGCAGGAGGGCGAAAATGTGCTGACGGTGGCCCTGCGCTCCGGCAGCGATGAGCCGTTGCGCGCCGGGATGGCGAAGAAGGGGCTGACCTTCCCCACCCACAACGACGAGTCCGGGGATCTGGCCGCCCGCTGGCAGGTGGGGGTGACGCCGACCTTCCTCGTCATCAAGGATGGGGCTCTGGTGAGCAGCACCACCGGCTGGAGCAGCGCCTGGGGGCTCAGGTTGCGGCTGCTCTGGGCAAGCTGGTAGCCCCCTTCATGCCAGAGATGCAAAGAGCCCGGTATCGCTACCGGGCTCTTTTTCATCAGAGGGCTGACAACCCGCCCTATTGGGCGGCCTCCATCGCCCGCTTCTCAAGATTGGCCTTGATGTCGAGACGCTCAGACTCTCCGATCACCCCGTCACCGTTCTTGTCCAGGCGAGAGAAGAGCGCCTCCTGCCGCGCCATGAACTGGGCCCTGGTGGTCTCCCGCGACGGCTTGAGCTGGCTCATCCGCTCCGGGACCGGCTTGCCAGCCTGTTGCATCACGCCAGCCAGCTTTGCCAGGTTGGCCTCTTTCTCGGCAACCGACAGCACGCCGTCACCGTTTTTGTCCTGCAGGGCGAAGCGCTGGGCGGCGCGCTCCATGAACTGGGCCTTGGTGACATCCCCCATCAGCGGCGAGGCGGGCAATATGTCGCTGGCAGAGGCGGCACTGCCTGCCAGCGCGAGCACGAAAAACGCGGACTTGACCATGGCGATGACTCCTTGTGACGGCAGAATCCGGATGGTTCGGACAAGAGGGGGTCGGGCAACGCCAGGGCCTGCCGCCCCCCTCTGCCAGTGTAGCCCCGCCGCCATCTCGCACCGCCCGCTCTTTTCGTACAGAAAGACCGCACTTTCATGGCAGAGGCGCCGGCTTTCCGTTAAAATCTCCGGTTTTTGCCGAGCCTGGTTTGCCGACGTTCCGCCACCAGGTCGACACAGGATGAATTCCACCATGCCAGTGAGGCAGGATCCGTCATGAACAACTACTTCCGGGTGTTGGGCGTCAAGTCCAATGCCAGTGAAAACGACATCAAAAAAGCCTATCGACGGCTGTCGAACCAGTACCACCCCGACAAGCTGCACGGGGCGAGCGAAGAAGAGAAAGAGCAGGCAGCCCTCAAGCTGCACCAGGTAAAGCAGGCTTATGAAGTGCTGTCCGATCCGAAACAGCGGGCCGCCTTTATCAAGGATTTCAACAACGTCATCGTGACCGATCCCGCTGCTGCCATGCAGGAGATGTGGGACCAGTTCTACCCCTGAACCACCAGGCAAGAAGAGCGACTATGCAAAAAAAATGGGACCAGGCACGGCTCAAGGCCCTGCAAAGCGATGCCAGCGAGAACATCGAATCCTACCGGGATCAGGACGACCCCAAGGGGCTCGAGCAGTTCACCGACCAGATGAAGGCCCTGCTGCTGGCCGACATGAGCATGCTGGAGTTCATGCCCGAATACCTGCCGCTCGCCCTCTATGGCCGGGTGCAGTTCCCGCCCAAGGCCAAGTCGCAGTGGAACAAGTGGCTCGCCAGCGGTGAGCAACCCTCCTGGGACGAGTTCAAGGTGAGCGTCGGCTTCAACAACGCCATCCTGCCGCTGGTCAAGGCGGTGCGGGCACAGAGCGAAGATCAGCTGATGGAGGCCTGCGCCGTGCTGTTCCTGCTGGACAACCCGCTGCCCCGCGGCAGCCACCGCGGTGATGACGACTATGAGTTGCGGGACGAAGAAGAGGAAGACGGGGAAGATGCCGACGCCGACTACCACGGCGGCAGTGACCGCTATGGTGATGACGACGGCGATCAGGATATGTACGACGAAGTCCGTTTCTAATTGGGGCAAGGCATGAGCAACAGTCTGATAGAAATTACCGCCATCGAGATCAAAGAGCTGGCCGTCATCGAGCCGAAGCAGGCCAGCGAGAAGTTCGAGCTGATCGCCAAGACCATGTCTGACGACCAGCTGGCAGAAGTGATTGAAAACATTGATATCGTTACCCTGACCCAGATCAACGGCCAGCACGACATCTCCTTCCCCTCCATCATCTCCGAGCTGATGACCCCGGAGCGGATCCGCGACATCGTCTGCCAGCAGCCCCTCTACTGGGAAGAGGCGATCAAGAACAACGCCGACGAGCTGCAACAGCACACCTTCGACTTCCTCAACTACCTGATCCGCACCCAGGATAGCGAGGCCAAGCAGCGCGAGATCCTCGAGTGCGTGGCCGAAGATCCGGCCGGTCTCTTCTACCTCGCCATCCCCTTTATCGAGTTCTATCGCGGCGATCGCTATGAAGAGGACGAAGGCTATCGCGACGTGCTGCACGCCGAAGAGGAAGATCTCGAAGAGTCCCTGCGCTACAGCGAGCGCCAGCAGAGCGAGGATGTCCACGACTACGCGCTGGATGACCCGCGCAGCCTCTTGATGCTCATTCGCGAGCTGGCCCCCGAGGTGGAGAAAGCCATCAAGGCGCTGCTGCGCAACGAGCACTCCACCTGGGACGGCATCATCAACAAGTTTGCCGCCGAGCTGGTGATGCAGGCCAAAGAGAAGAACAAGGTCGAGGAAGACGAGTACGGCGACGTCGACGACATGTTCAGCTTTCTGGATTAAGGAGCCCATTCATGCAGTTAGTCATTCGCGATGCCAACCAGGGCCCCTTTCTGACCCAGGTGCTGCGCTTTGGCCGCGACAACGAACTCTTGAGTCAGCAGCAGCTCGCCGCCATCAAGGGCAAGGCGGTGCTGATGAGCCTCAAATTCGCCGACAAGTACTACAACAAGTACAAGATGCACCTGCTGGAGCAGGCGGCCCACGACGTCATCGGCGTGGTGAGCCTCGGTCTGCAGGAGCTATCCCAACGGGATCCGGCCAAGGCCCTGGCCCTGTTGCAGGCGCCGGAAGGCCCCATCAAGCCGTTCCAGAAGGGCTGGTCCATGCTCATCACCGTCAGCCCCAAGCAGGCTGGCAACAGCCTCTACGGTGACGTGGATGCGCGCCTGCTGGACAAGATCTCGAGCCCCCCCGACATTGAGGAGTGGCAAGGGTGGCAGGAGTACGAGAAGGCACTGACCGAGCACAACAAGAGCCGCCTGATGGGGCTGATCGACCAGCACTTCTTCGCCAGCGAGAGCGACCACCCCACCATGGAGGACAAGTTGGCCGAGGCGCTGCTCTATCGCATCCTCTGCGGCAAGGGCAGCGGCGCCGCCCCCCTCAAGGTGAAGCAGGATCTCAAACGCCGACTGGCGCGAGAGATTGCCCTCGACGAGGCCTGGTTCGACACCGACCATCTGGCCACCCAGCTCGCCCTGATGCTGAGTGAGCTGCCCGCCGACATGGCCGCGGCCCTGCGCCAGGAGCTGAGCCCGGGCTTCGTGCCGAACCTGCTGCACACCCTGGGGTTTGTGCGCCAGTACCAGCAGCTGCAAAAAGAGGACGCCTCCCCGGAGAAGCTCGACAACATGGAGATGCGCGCCGGTCTCAAGCATCCCCTGCTCGGCTGGCCCCTCTACCACGACTTCTGATGACGGGCCTTTCCCCTTCACGCTGTTCCAACGCCCGGCTTGCCGGGCGTTGTCATCTTTACAGCTCGCAGATGGCGGCGCCGACCCTATCGGGCAATGGTCCACATGGCGCTCTGCATCCCGGTCTCCCGAAAATCGATCACCACGGGATAGTCGTTGCCACAGCCCGTCACCGTCCAGCGCTCCTGCCAGTGGCGACTGCCCGGCTCCCCCTCGGGAAGTTGCAGTACCACGGGCACGAAGCGCTCCGGCGCGTCACACCCCTTGGTGGTCACCCAGGATGCGACCCCCACCATGGCATCCCGGATCAGCTGCTGATTGGCCAGGGTACCTTCCTGCACGGGTTCACTCGGGCTGGCCTCGGCCTGGCACACCAGGGGAAAAAGCAACAGCAGGGCACAGGGTCTCATCGCACCTCCAGAGGGGTCAGTCAAAAAGTGGTTCGTTCGGGGCTTTCATCATGACCCGAAACGGCGCCAGACAGAAGAGGCCACCAGGGGGGAAGCAGGCGCAGGATCCGGGGTGCGGTGGCGTGCACGCAAGGCGGACTACCTCCTAAGCGTCATTGGCCCACATTTTGTCAGGGATATAATGACTCCCCCATACAAGCCGCCGGGGAACGAGCCGTGAGCAGAAAGCCTGACCGCATGACCGCCATGCAGCAGATCATCGACGCCGTGAAGGCGGAATTTCCGCTCTATCAACCGGATACCTTCAAATGCGGGCCGGACAACACCTGCATCGGCTGCCCCAAGAAGCTGATGGAGCTGGTGGATACGGACCTCTGCTACTGGCAATATCAGATCGATCGCGGCATCCCGCCCAGCTTCGACGAGCTCAACCGCTTCGGCAAGATGTGCAAAAATATCCGCCGGGCCCTGGTGCGCAATGGCCGCATTCCCGCCTGACGAGAAGCAATATGCTGCCTTCATCGGTTTTTTATGATGGTTTTATCCACCAGAATGAATCACCACCTTATTTAATGGCTAGGCACACCTTGTTCACCGCCTATCGTGCTGATGGCCGACGCAGGTTCATTGCCCCAAGGAGCACAATATGACTCAGGAAAGCATCCAGACCCGCTACACGCTGGATCCCGCCCTTGCCAGCGCCACCGAACTGGAGCAGGCCATCGCTCGGGCCATCGAGGCCAACAAGCAGGACTTCTTCCCCCTGCTGGAGCGGCTGGTGGATGTGGGTGACAGCCGGGTCAAGCTCAGCCAGAAGGATCCCCTGCGGGTGCTGGGGGTGGAACTCGACGAGGCTCGCACCGGCGGCACTGCCCGCCTCGGCTACGAATCCAACTTCGCCGAGAGCTGCCGCCTTATCGACGAATACGACCAGCACCAGACCAGCGTGGCCTTCACCCTCGACGGGGATCAGCTTGTTTTCGATCTTGAGCTGCCCATCGAGTGGAACTTCGACAACTGATTGGCGGCGGTGCCATTCCCCTGGCGTGTTGTAGCCAGCGGCGCCCCTTTCCCCCCTTTCTGGTGTAGGGTTGTCTGCACAGCAACGGATAAACATCCCGAGGATCACCATGGGTGAGCATCAACCTACAGCATTGCCGGTATTGAATGACAGTGAGCGCCTCGGGCTCGAGCGCAAGAGCGCCGGGGATTTCCCCCTCTATCGCCAGGATCCTCACACCCCGTCTGCCCGTGGCTGGGCACTCATCCTGCTGGGGGTCATCCTGGGGTTTGCGGCACTCTCCGCCCCCATCGACTTTTTCAAGACCACCTCAGGGGGGCTTTGTGCCCGCACTCCTGTTCCCTCTCATTCCTCTGGCCGTGCTCGCCATGGTGGCGGGAACAGGGTGGCGCTCACTGTTTCGAACGCCGACGCGGCGGGATTGTCTCTTGATGCTGGCGATTACCGGCATCAACATACTGGTCTCAATCGCCGTTGCCATGACCATGCAGCACCTGTTCCAGCTGAATGCAAACCCGGTCAACGCCATGCTGGCAGAGGCGTCCAATACGGCGCGCATCCTCTTTTATCTCAAGACGGCGCCCCAGCTCTTCGGCGAGGAGGTGATCTCCATCCTGCCTTTTCTGGCCATCCTCTGGTGTTGTCACCAGAAGCTCGGCCTGACCCGCAAGTCCGCCATCCTCATCGCCTGGCTATCGACTGCCCTTATCTTCGGGTAAGTATTCACCGGAACAGTATTGACACAGGAAAAATGAGACGATCGTCTCTTGATCCCACTTTCCTGCTTGCTT
>NZ_JAPCIY010000043.1:0-34513 GCF_027707645.1 Aeromonas sp. QDB30
GGATTTAGGGACTCAGAATACTTTTTTCTGAAAATCAAGGCGGCCTTCCCCGGAAAGCCGCGATGAACCTAAAAAAATGGCCTCCCGGGGGAGGCCATCAGGGGCTCACTCTTCGTAGACGCTGACCTCGACCGCGTCCATGGAGTAGGAAGCGGTGGCCATCTCGTGGCTGGAGCTGACGGTGTGCATCTTGCCCTTGACCCAGATGGCGTCCCAGAGGTCATCCACCGGCGCCCCCTTGGGGTAGCTCACGTAGATCACCTGGTTGGTGGGCGGGGGCGGCACGTGAATGCAGGCGCCGAAGTAGGGGACCAGCAGGAAGGCGGTGATGGTCTTGGCATCCCCTTCCAGGGGCACCACGAACCCGGGGATCCGCACCTCCTGATTGTCCAGCTTCTTGTTGACGCCCCCCACCGGCTGCGGCACCGAGGAGAAGTCGCCGTCATGGCTGACCTGGGGCGGTGGCAGCAGTTTTTCCCCCTCCGGGATGAGGATATCCCAGTCGATGGTCTTGTAATCTGCAGCCATGGCAGGCAGCACCAGCAGGCTGGCCAGCAGCGCCACTATTTTCCACTTCATCATCTGTTCTTCTCTCTTGGTCGGATGCGTCGGGTCAGACGCGAATGCTCATGCCGTCGCTCAGGCTGTAGCGGTAAGCGCGGGCGGCAGGCAGCAGCCCGATCACCATGCCCGCCAGCCAGACCAGGCCCAGCAGTTGCCACTCATAGGCGCTCGGCAGACCCAGGCTCATTTGCAGGCCATAGTGGCTGAGCAGCCAGGGGCTAGCAAGCCCCTGACCGAGATAGAGCGCGGCCACCCCGAGGGCGATGCCCGCCGTGGTGAGCGCCATCGCCTCCAGCGCCAGCAGCAGGAAGAGATGGGCAGGGCCCGCCCCCAGGGAGCGCAGAATGGCGAGCTCGCGGCGCCGCTCGTTGAGGCCGGCGAGCAGGGTGGTCAGCATGCCGATGAGGCCCGCCACCACCACGAAGCCCGCGATCACCGACAGGGCGGTCTCCGCCACGCTCATCAGCCCCCAGAGCTCCTGCAGGGCGGCTCCCGGCAGGATGGCCATCAGGGGCTCTTTGGGATAGGTGTTGACGCTGCGCTGCAACTGGAACGCCAGGATCCGGTTGCTCAGCCCCACCATGAAGGCGGTGATGGTCTTGGGGGTGAGATCCAGCGCCATCGCCTGTTCCGGGGTCACGTTCTTGCTGTGACGACCGGTGTCCCAGCCCAGATGGATCGCCTCTATGCCCGCCAGCGGCACATGGATAGTGCGATCGATGGGGGTGCCGGTGGGGGCCAGGATCCCCACCACCTTGAACGGCATGTTGTCGTGCTGGCTGAACGAGGTGTTGCCGGCGCCATGGGCGATGACGATGGATTGATCCAGGTGATAGCCGAGCTTTTCGGCCACCTGGGCACCCAGCACCGCTTCAAACGGTGTTTCGAAGGGGCGGCCTTCGCGCAGGACGAGCGCCTGCTGCTGGCCGTACTTCAGGTGGGTGAAGTAGTCCCCATTGGTGCCGAGCACGCGAAACCCCTTGTGGGAGTCGCCAAGGGAGAGGGGGATGGTCCAGGCGATACCGGGCCTTGCCTTGATGGCCTGGTAGGAGTCCCAGCCCACGTTGTTGGTGGGGTTGCCGATGCGAAACACCGAATAGAGCAGCAGGTTCACCTGACCGGAGCGGGCGCCGACGATGAGATCGGTGCCCGAGACGGTGTTGGCGAAGCTGTCCCGTGCCTGACTGCGCACCCGCTCCACCCCGAGCAGCAGGGTGACGCTGATGGCGACGGCCAGCAGGGTGAGCCCGGCGGTGAGGCGACGGGCCCAGAGACTTTGCAGGGCGAGTTTCAGCATGAGAGCCTCCGCAGTGAAGGGGAGATGGCCGGACGGGCTGCGAAATGATGGCGTGTGGTCATGCCGCCCTCCGGTTGAGCTGTTGCAGGTTCTCCACCCGGGGGAAGAGGGGCTCCAGATAGGGATCGTGACTGACGAAGACCAGGGTAGATCCCTGCTTGTCACACTCCTCGAACAGCAGCCGGATGAAGGCGGCCCGGTTGTCGGTGTCCAGGGCCGAGGTGGGCTCGTCGGCTATCACCAGAGGAGGGGAGCCTATCAGGGCGCGGGCGGCGGCGACTCGCTGCTGCTGGCCGATGCTGAGGGCGTGGACGGGGTGATGGAGCGCCTCATCCGGCAGTTGCAGTTCTGCCAGCAGGCGGCGCGCCTCCTGCTCGGGGCTCCCTGTCAGGCGGGCCCGCTTGGCGGGTGAAAAGGTGAGGGCAGCGGTGACGTTGTCCTGCACCGAGAGAAACGGCAGCAGATTGAACTGCTGGAAGATGTACCCCAGATTGGCCGCCCGGAACTGGTCACGGGCGCGGCCGGAAAGCCGGGCCAGGGGCTGGCCCAGCACTTCCAGGGTGCCGTGGTTGGCGGTCTGGATACCGGCCAGCAACCCAAGCAGGGTGGACTTGCCACAACCCGATGGGCCCTTGATGAAGACGCGCTCACCCTCGTGGATGCGAAGGGCGGGCAGATCGAGGACGGCTTCGTGACCCGGCCAGGCAAAGGCCAGATCACGGATCTCAACCACGGCATGTTTCATGGTGTTACCAGCCCAGTTTGTTGGCGGACGGAGTCAGTTCGGCGGCGGTCTGGCCGGTGGGCAGTATGCCCTGCACGCTCAGCTTCTCCAGGCTCGGGTAGAGGCTGAACAGGGTGGCCTCGAGACCGGTGAGCTTGGCCGGGGTAGCGCAGGTGTAGGTGTACATGGCTCCCATGTCCGCATGGCCCGCGTCGTCGTGATGGTGTTCATCGTGAGCGCCATCAGCCTTGTCGTGCTCGTGCTCGTGCTCGTGCTCGTGCTCGTGCTCATGGTCATGATCTTCCTTGGCGGCCTGCAGCTCCTGCTGGGTCAGCTTGCAGCCGGCGGCCGGGTCGAAACGGAAGAGGGCGTCGGGCTGCTGGAGGCGGGCCACCGCCTTGGCATACTGCGCTTTCTCCTCATCGGTGTTGGCGGCATGCTCGAAGCCCACCAGATCGGCGGCAGGGGCCTGCAACTCGATCATCAGCTGGTTGCCGTCGAGTACCAGGTTGAGGTGGCCGTGACCGTGCTCATGGGCACCGTGGCTGTGGCTTTCGTGTTCGTCGTGATGGGCCTGGGCGCCGAAGGCGGCAGCGGCCAGCAACAGGGTGACTGCTTTCATCGTTAATCCTTTTGAATAAATAGAGAAAAGATTGGTTCAAAAAAAGAAACAATGAAGGGGCGGCGGGGCGCGGATACGGCGATGTCCCGTGGTGCCGGTGGCCGCCCTCGGTTGGGGAGTGCCGATATACCGGTCGATGCCAAAGGAGAGGGAAGGGAGAACGGGGGTCGGCGTCAGTGCCAGCTTGCCATCCAGATGCAGGACGCAGAAGGTGCAGGCATGACCGTGATCGGGCAGGGCAGCTTCAAGAGGGTGCTGTGCCAGCGCCGGTTGCATCCACAACCAGCCCAGCAGCAACACCCAGATTGTCAGTGTGGAACGACCCATAGACCCTTGTGGAAAGGGCGCCATCAGCGCCCTTCTCTCTGATTCAGAGATGGGACTGGATGAGCCCCATCACCTTGGTTATCTCGGCGGCATCGAGCTGGCCATCTTTGGCAAACAGCACCTTGCCCTCTTTATCCAGCAGTATGATGGCCGAACTTTCCGGGGTGAGCGCCCAGGCGTTGCGGGCCATCCCCTTGGCATCCAGCACCATGGCGGACCAGGGGAACTCTTTCTTGCTGTCCTCGGCACTGCTCTTCACGAAACCGGACGTGCCCCAGATGGCGTCATTGCTGTTGATGATGGTGACGGTCTGGTACTTGTCGTGGGGCAGCTTGGCCGCCTTGATCGCCTCGATCATGGGGGCATTGAGCTCCTTGGCGCTGGAGCGACCCGCGATGTGCTGGAGCAGGAAGACCTTGCCGGTCAGGACCTTGCTCTGCCAGGGCTGATAGCTGATCTCCTTCTCCTTGAGCACCAGCTCCCCCTTGTCGCTGATGTTGACCAGCGGCACCTGGGTTGATTCCTTGATGTTGTGGGCCATGACCAGGGTTGGCAGCAGCGCCAGAGTAAGCACGAGATGTTTCATCCGGATGACACTCCTTTGTGATGTTATAACGATTTTTGGGTCGAGGGAATGGGACCCTGAACATCCTAAACTGATCGGATCTGTTTAAAAAGTGTTAAATAATGCAGGGTGCGACGGTGATCTTGTCAACATGGTCGCCATCCCCCCAATGACGGCGGCAAGGATGGCATGTCATCCATCAAAAGCAAGTGATGGTCAGAAGAGGCTAGTAGAGCGGTTCGCTGATCAAGGGAATCTGGGCCATGGTCATCTGCTGGGCCAGCAGGGGAGAACCGGTGAGCAGCACGTGGCGCTGATTGCCGATCACCAGGGTGTCTCCCTCAAGGCCGCTGTCGGCCGTGATGGCGAGCCAGGCCGGCGAGACGCTGCCGATGCTGATGTTCGGATAGATGATGCTGAGGCTGTACTGGGGCGCCAGCTCCGCCAGCAGACTGGCCATGAGCAGCGCCTTCTCGTCGCTGTCGGCCTTGTTGTCCTGCAGGGCCTGCAAGGGCGGAGCGAAGTGGTCCATTTGCTCGGGGGGGGTGGGGATGCCGCTCAGCCACTCCTGCAGCAGGGTGACGCTGGTGGCGAGATCCTTGGCCGAAAACTGCTGTGCCAGGGGTTTGAGGTCTCCCTTGAACTGATAGAACAGCTGGGAGTAGTTGGGGCGCACACAGGGCAGCTTCTGATTGGCCGGGTGAACGCAGGGCTGGACCCGCATCTCGTAGAAGGCGTCCTCCTGATATTGCCGGTAGGCCTGCCAGAACTGGGCGGATTCGAGGCTGCTGTCGTGCAGGGTAAAGGCCTGTTCCAGGTTGCGGAACTTGGTGGCCGTCTCCGGGCTGTGCTGGTTGATCTGGTTGATGCTGTTGTAGAGGCGTGGACTGATGTAGGAGTAGAGTGTTTCCAGCGGGAAGTTGAGGGCGGTGTCGAGCTGTGTCATCTCGTGACGGCTGGCTGAAAAGGTGCGCTCATCCGCCGTCAATTGCAGGTGCTTTTGCTGACCATCTGCAGATTGCCACTGCCAGCTCAGGTTGATCTCGTTGGCCTGCGCCATGGTGCCGAAGAGCAGACTGCACAGAAAGCCTTGTGCCAGTTTCATGGTGCGCCTCCGCCTGGGTTGATAATAAACAACTAGGTGAGTGACCGGCATTTGGATTGGTCTGGTGACAGATATATTGGTAATTATCTGATCTGACTTTAAATTTAATTCAGGAAATAAGTCATGGGGGAAATCATCATGAAGCTTGTTTCACGGTTTCTGCTGATATTGGTGGCCACGCCGGCGCTGGCGGGGCAGGTCATCGTCAATCAGGGATTGTCCAGCGCGGATACCTTCGCCCTGCGGGATCAGCTGGCCCGGGAGCATGAATGGCAGGAGTGGCTGCGATTCCAGCAGGCCATCAAGTGGCTGGAGGTGCTGCCGGTCAACTGCGATCTGGTGGGAGGTGCCGGTCAGGAATATCGCTGCGGCGATGACTATTACCGCCCCTATCGGCAAAATGGGCGCGACCTCTATATCCAGGGGGATCCCCCCGGAGCGTCCCCGCAACGACCAATAAAAAAGGCGCCATAAGGCGCCTTTTTTGCGAGGAATACGCTTATTTTGCAGCGTAACGCTCGGCAGAGGTCTTGATTTCGGCTTCGGCAGCGGCCTTGTCGCCCCAACCTTCCACCTTGACCCACTTGCCCGCTTCCAGCTCTTTGTAGCGCTCGAAGAAGTGCTGGATCTGGGCTTTCAGCAGCTCGGGCAGATCGTTCACATCCTGGATGTGATCGTACTGCTTGGTCAGCTTGGAGTGGGGTACGGCCACGATCTTGGCGTCTTCGCCAGATTCGTCGGTCATCTTCAGCACGCCGACCGGGCGGCAGCGGATGACGGAGCCGGCCAGCAGCGGGTAGGGAGTCGGAACCAGCACGTCGACCGGATCCCCGTCCAGGGACAGGGTGGCGTTCACGTAACCGTAGTTGCACGGGTAGAACATCGGGGTGGACATGAAACGGTCAACGAAGATGGCGCCGCTGTCCTTGTCGACTTCGTATTTGATCGGGTCGGCGTTCTGCGGGATTTCGATGATGACGTAGATGTCGTCAGGCAGGCTCTTGCCGGCCGGTACCAGGTTCAGGCTCATGACGTTTCCTTTGAGTGTTGGAGTCAAGTTTGCAGGCCGACATTATAGCGATGTCCCGTCAAATGACCATATTTCAAGGGCCGGGTGGCGTGCTGGAGGATGGCTTTTACCCGCGCTTGCCCGATTTCTGTCGTCTGCGGGCGCCGATGCCTTCGCTCCCCATGGGCGCGGCTTGTGCCACCGGGTCAACAGACCCTAGAATGCGCACTCCCTTTACTGGAAAAGGCAGCGGTATGCACATTCACATTCTCGGGATCTGCGGCACCTTCATGGGTGGTCTGGCGGTGTTGGCAAAACAGCTTGGCTATCGGGTGACCGGCTCCGACGCCAACGTCTATCCCCCCATGAGCACCCAGCTCGAGCAACAGGGCATCGAACTGACCGAAGGCTACGACCCCTCCCAGCTCGATCCGGCGCCGGATCTGGTGGTGATCGGCAATGCCATGAGCCGTGGCAACCCCTGTGTGGAATATGTGCTGGACCGCAATCTGCCCTATATCTCCGGCCCTCAGTGGCTGCTGGAGCACGTGCTGAAGGATCGCTGGGTGCTGGCCGTCGCGGGCACCCATGGCAAGACCACCACCGCCAGCATGCTGGCCTGGGTGCTGGAGTATGCCAAGCTGGAACCCGGTTTCCTCATCGGCGGCGTGCCGGGCAACTTCCCGGTTTCCGCCCGTCTCGGCTCGGCTCCTTTCTTTGTGATTGAAGCGGACGAATATGACTGCGCCTTCTTCGACAAGCGATCCAAGTTTGTCCACTACCACCCGCGCACCCTGGTGATGAACAACCTGGAGTTCGACCACGCCGACATCTTCCCGGATCTCGCCGCCATCCAGCGCCAGTTCCACCACCTGATGCGCACCGTGCCGAGCAACGGCCGGGTGCTCTTCCCCAAAGGTGATGACAACCTTACCGCCGTGCGCGAGATGGGCTGCTGGAGCGAGGTGGAGCTGGTGGGCCAGGACGACGCCAAGTGGAAGGCGGTGAAGCTGGCCGATGACGGCTCCGCCTTCGAGGTGTGGCTGGATGGCGTGAAACAGGGGGAGGTGCACTGGGAGTGCATCGGCGAGCACAACATCAACAACGGTCTGATGGCCATCGCCGCCGCCCGTCATGCCGGTGTCATGGTGGAGCACGGGATCAACGCCCTCTGCCAGTTCAAGTCCCCCAAGCGGCGCATGGAGCTGAAAGGGGAAGTGGCCGGCATCAGCGTCTATGACGACTTCGCCCACCACCCCACCGCCATCGAGACCACCCTGGGCGGCCTGCGCGCCAAGGTGGGCAAGGCCCGCATCATGGCGGTGCTGGAGCCCCGCTCCAACACCATGAAGCTCGGGGTTCACAAGGAGGAGCTGGCCGGTTGCTTCGACGGTGCCGACGAGGTGTTCTTCTTCCAGCCCCCCAACATCGGCTGGGATCTGGGGGAGGTGACGGCCCACATGACCCGGCCTGCCCGGGTATTCGAGGCCCTTGATGCCCTGATTGGCGCCCTGGTGGCCGAGAGCCGCCCAGGGGATCATATTCTGATCATGAGCAACGGCGGCTTCGGCGGCATTCACGACAAGCTGATCGCCCGCCTGAAGGAGCTGCAGAGCGCATCATGAACAAGGCCATCACCCTGGCGCTGACCGGCGCCTCCGGCGCTCCCTATGCCCTGCGCCTTCTGGAATGCCTGGTGCAGGCGGACTATCGGATCTTCCTGCTCGCCTCCTCGGCGGCCAGGGTTGTGCTCAAGACCGAGCAACAGCAGGATTGGCCGGGCTCCCCCAGGGAGCTGTCGGCGTACCTCTGTCGCCATTATGGTGCCAAAGAGGGTCAGATCGTCGCCTGCGGCAAGGAGGAGTGGTTCTCGCCGGTGGCCTCCGGCTCGGCGGCCCCCAAACAGATGGTGGTCTGCCCCTGCTCCATGGGCACCGTCTCGGCCATTGCCAACGGCACCTCGGACAACCTGCTGGAGCGGGCGGCGGACGTGGTGATCAAGGAGCGCGGCCAGCTCATCCTGGTGCCCCGGGAGAGCCCCTTCTCGGCGATCCATCTGGAGAACATGCTCAAGCTTGCCCGTCTTGGCGTGACCATCATGCCGGCGGCGCCAGGGTTCTACCATGAACCCAAAAGCATCGAGGATCTGGTGGACTTCATGGTCGCCCGCATCCTCGATCATCTGGGTGTCGAGCATGAGTTGACCAGTCGCTGGGGTTATGCCAACCACTGATACGGTGGGGAGCGGACAAAAAAGCGGCGCCGGGCTGTAAAGCCCGGCGCCGCTTTGTCAACATCTGCACGAGTCAGCTGGCCTGGATGGGGGCCGTCACGTACTTGAACAGGAAGTCTGTCACCTCTTCCCGGCTCGGACGCTGCGGCTGATTGATCATCTGCATCATCACATAGCCAAAACCGGTCAGGGAGCGGGCCAGATCCTGCGCCGACAGCACGCTCTGGATCTCGCCGTTGTCGATGGCCCGTTGCAGGTGGGGGGCAATGCGTTCCAGCGCCTTGTCCAGCAGCCGGGTGTAGCGAGGCCACACTTCTTCCCGCACCGAGGAGCTCCACTCCAGCCAGATGCTGGCGTGATCGGGCTTGTCATAGGCGGCGTCAACGAACAGCTTCACGTGGCGGTGAATGCTCTCCCTGGCGGAGCCCTGACCGTTGTAGGCCTGTTCGAGGATCTGCTGTACGAAGGCTTCGATTTCTGTCAGCACTTCGTCGACCAGATCTTCACGAGTATTGAAATAGTTAAAAACGGTCGCAACCGAGACCTTTGCCTGTTCGGCTATCTCGGCATGCCCCGCACGGCCGATGCCGCGACGGGAAAATACCTCGACGGCACACTCCATCAATTGATCACGGCGAGCCTCCGGCGAAAGCCGGGTTCGACGTCTTATTTCTGCGCGTGGTTCCATAGTTTTTTCATCTAATAGTTATTGATTATGGTGTTTATAGTATTGTCACCGATAATGCCCGAAGGCTTGCTAACTCTATCAATTAAAATAAGCCGATAAAAGCATCACGTATGCCTGACGCCCACTGGTTGGAGTGGTAGAATCCTCGGTTTTGACGTTAATGAACGGCCAATAACCCTTTGGTCATTATTGGAGTATGTGATGAAACACATTGTCGAGGTGATGATCCCCGAGGCCGAGGTTGCAGCCCGGATCGCCACGCTGGGTGAAGAGATTACCGCCCGTTACCAGGGCTCCGAGGAAGTGGTCATGATCGGCCTGTTGCGCGGCTCCTGCGTCTTCCTGGCGGATCTCTGCCGTCAGTGCCAGTTGCCCATCACCCTGGACTTTATGACTGCCTCCAGCTATGGCTCCGGCATGCACAGTACCCGTGACGTGCGCATCCTCAAGGATCTGGATGACGACATCAAAGGCAAGGACGTGGTGATCGTGGAGGACATCATCGACACCGGTTACACCCTCAACAAGGTGCGCGAGATCCTCTCTCTGCGCGAGCCGAAATCCCTGGCCATCTGCACCCTGCTGGACAAACCGTCCCGCCGCGAGGTTCAGGTGCCGGTGGACTGGCTTGGCTTCTCTATCCCGGACGAGTTCGTGGTGGGCTGTGGCATTGACTACGCCCAGAAGTACCGTAACCTGCCCTTCATCGGCAAGGTCGTACCGCAAGAGTAAGCCGGGTCCGAAGTAGCAAGGCAGGCTGGCCGGCCCGCCATCGACTGTCTTCAGGCGGCGTCACAGCCGCCTTTTCTGTCTCGAGATGGGCTCATCCATCACAGGGGTTGCAATGAACGCATTGGAAATCAGCGGTCTGAAGAAGACCTATCAGGGGGGCGTCGAAGCCCTCAAGGGCATCGATCTCACCGTCAAACAGGGGGATTTCTTCGCCCTGCTCGGTCCCAACGGGGCGGGCAAATCCACCACCATCGGCGTGATCAGCTCACTGGTCAACAAGAGTGCCGGCCAGGTGAAGGTATTCGGTCATGACATCGATACCGATCTGGAGCTGGCCAAGTCCCAGCTCGGCCTGGTGCCCCAGGAGTTCAACTTCAGCCAGTTCGAGAAGGTGAGCCAGATAGTGACTCACCAGGCCGGTTTCTATGGAGTGCCGCGGGCCGAGGCCAAGGTGCGCGCCGAGAAGTACCTGCGCCAGCTCGATCTGTGGGACAAGCGCGACATGGCGGCTCGCACTCTCTCCGGTGGCATGAAGCGCCGATTGATGATCGCCCGCGCCCTGATGCATGAGCCCAAGCTGCTGATCCTGGATGAGCCGACCGCCGGGGTGGACATCGAGATCCGCCGTTCCATGTGGAGTTTCCTCAAGGATCTCAACGAGCAGGGGGTGACCATCATCCTGACCACCCACTACCTGGAAGAGGCCGAGATGCTGTGCCGCAACATCGGCATCATCGACAAGGGCCGTCTCATCGAGAACACCAGCATGAAGAGCCTGCTCGGCAAGCTGGGTCGCGAGACCTTCCTGCTGGATCTGGTGCCGGGCTCCATCGTACCGGCCCTGCCCGAGTTCAACGGCCGGATGCAGGATGAGAACACCCTGGAAGTGGAACTGGAGAAGAGCCAGTCCCTCAACAGCCTGTTCGAGCAGCTCTCCGCCCAGGGGGTGAAGGTGCTCAGCATGCGCAACAAGGCGAACCGGCTGGAAGAGCTGTTCGTCAATCTGGTAGAGGAGGGTCGCAAAGCATGAACCCCATGACCTATTACATCGCCTTCAAGAGCATTCTGGCCAAGGAAGTGAGCCGTTTCACCCGGATCTGGATCCAGACCCTGGTGCCGCCCGCCATCACCATGAGCCTTTACTTCGTCATCTTCGGCAACCTCATAGGCTCGCGCATCGGTGACATGGGGGGCTTCAGCTACATGGAGTTCATCGTGCCCGGCCTCATCATGATGTCGGTCATCACCAACTCCTACTCCAACGTCGCCTCCTCCTTCTACAGCGCCAAGTTCCAGCGCAACGTGGAGGAGCTGCTGGTGGCGCCGGTGCCCAACTACATCATCATCGCGGGGTATGTGGGCGGTGGCGTGGCGCGCGGCCTCTGTGTCGGCCTCATCGTCACCCTGGTGTCGCTGTTCTTCGTGCCGCTGCAGATCCATCACCTGTTCAGCGTCTGCGTGACCGTGCTGCTCACCTCCATCCTCTTCTCCCTGGGGGGGCTCATCAACGCGGTGTTCGCGAAGTCGTTCGATGACATCAGCATCATCCCGACCTTCATCCTGACTCCCCTGACCTATCTGGGGGGCGTCTTCTACTCCATCACCCTGCTGCCGCCGTTCTGGCAGGGGGTTTCCCAGGTGAACCCCATCATCTACATGGTGAACGCGTTCCGCTACGGCTTCCTCGGGATCTCCGACGTGCCCCTCGGCACCGCCTATCTCATCATCATCGGCTTCATCCTGGTGCTCTACGGGATGGCCTGGTGGCTCATCTCCCGCGGCACCGGTCTGCGCCACTGAGGCGCACACCTGCCAGCAAGAAAGGCGCCCTCGGGCGCCTTTTTATTTGCACATGTCGGTCTCAGAGGGCCGGGGCGTCGTAGTCCGCGGGCTCGTCGCTGTAGACGCAGACGTTCCACTTGGCCGCGAGGCCATCATCTGCGAGGCAGTAGCGCTCGAAGAAGGCCTTGATACCGGCGCGCTGGCAGTGGGCCTCGAAGCTCGCCATGTCGCGCCAGATCTCGTTGAAGACGATGGGGAAGCTCTCCCCCTCGGCAAAGGGGCTCTGGATATGGCGGGTGACGATGTACTGCAGGCAGCCATCTTCACGCAGGGTGTCGGGTTCGAGCCCTTGCAGGACGCGGAACAGGGCCTGCTCCTGGCCCGGCTTGGGCTGGAACTGGGCGATGCAGTAAACCTTCTTGGACATCGTGGTCTCCTTGCCGTGTCTCAGCCCCGCAGGGCGACGACCCGGTTGTCGATGAGGCGGGCCTTGCCCAGATAGGCGGCCATCAGGATCACCAGGCGCTGGCTCTCGGCGCTGGCGGATTCCAGGGTGTCGGCATCGACGATGTCGATGGCATCCGTCCTGAATCCCGCGTTGTCGAGGCGTTGGCTGGCCTGGGCAACCAGGGAGGGGAGGTGACTGTTCCCCGTTTCAATCTGCTCGGCAATCCAGTTCATGGTGCGCGCGAGCTCGGGGGCGATGGCCCGTTCGGCAGCGGTCAGATAGCCGTTGCGCGAAGAGAGGGCAAGCCCGTCTTCGGCCCGCACGGTCGGCACGCCCACGATCTCGATGGGCATGGCCATGTCGGCCACCATCTTGCGAATGAGCGCGAGCTGCTGGTAATCCTTCTCGCCAAAGCAGGCCACGTTCGGCTGTACCAGATTGAACAGCTTGGTGACCACGGTGCTGACCCCGCGAAAATGCCCCGGACGCAGCGCCCCTTCCAGCAGGCTGGAGATGCCGGGCACCTCGACGAAGGTCTGGCTGGCGAGCCCCTGGGGATACATGATCTCCGGCGTCGGTGTGAAGACCAGGTCCACACCGGCGGCCTCCAGGGCGGCGCAATCCTGCTCCAGGGTGCGGGGGTAGTTGGCGAGATCCTCGGCCTTGTCGAACTGCAAGGGGTTCACAAAGATGCTGACCACCACCTTGTCGCCATGGCGGCGGGCCTCCTCGACCAGGGTGAGATGACCCTGATGCAGATTGCCCATGGTGGGCACGAATGCGATGGCGCGGCCTTCGCGATGCCATTGACCGATCTGCTCGCGCAGCGCGGCGGGATTGTTCACAACCAACATCGTCAGTTCACCTTCAGATGAATCAATAAAAGAGGGGGCCGTCAGGGGGGAGGGCGAGACGGGGGCACAGGCCCCCGCGCTCATGACGACAGAAAGTCAGTTGAAGCAGTGCTCGGGGCCGGGGAAGGTCCCCTCGCTCACCTGCTGCACGTAGAGACGAATGGCGGCACGCATGTCACCGGTCTCGGCCAGGAAGTTCTTGGTGAACTTGGGCACATAACCCGAGGTGATGCCGAAGGCATCGTGCATCACCAGGATCTGGCCGTCGGTGGCAGGGCCGGCACCGATGCCGATCACCGGAATGCGCAGCGCCTTGGTGATGCGCTCTGCCAGAGAGACGGGCACGCACTCGAGCACCAGCAACTGGATGCCGGCCGCTTGCAGCTCCAGTGCCTGGCGGTAGATCTCCTGGGCGTGGAATTCGTCGCGCCCCTGCACCTTGAAGCCGCCAAACACGTGGACGGATTGCGGGGTCAGGCCGAGATGGCCGCACACCGGCACCCCATTGCGGGTCAGGTGGCGGATGGAGTCGCACAGCCAGTCCCCCCCTTCCATCTTCACCATGCGGGCACCGGCCGCCATCAGGCGCGCCGCGTTCTGGTAGGTCTGCTCCGGGGTGGCGTAGCTCATGAACGGCATGTCGGTCACCACCAGGGCATTGGTGGTACCGCGCACCACGCAGCGGGTGTGATAGACCATCTCGTCCATGCTGACCGCCAGGGTGTCGTCTCCGCCCTGCAATACCATGCCGAGGGAGTCGCCGATGAGCAGCACCTGGGCGCCCTCGTCGTCGAACAGCTTGGCGAAGGTGGCGTCATAGGCGGTGATGGCGGTGATTTTCTGTCCGTCCTGCTTCATCTTCTGCAGGTGGGTAATGGTGATCTTGCTCATTACGTTGTTCCTACTCTTCTCTACTCGCCTGCTGCACCGGCCAGGATCGCGAGTCCATTGCGCGGGCAGCGGGCAACCAGTTCGGTGAGCGGGGTGCCGCAGGGCAGCACCAGGGAGGGGGCTATCTCGGCAAGGGGGAGCAGGACGAACTCCCGCTCCTTCATGCCATAGTGAGGCACCGTCAGGCGCTCATGCCGGATGACCTCGTCGCCGTACAGCAGCAGATCGAGATCCAGGGTCCGGGGGCCCCAGCGCTCATCCTTGCGCACTCGCCCCTGTGCCTGCTCGATGCGCTGCAGCTCGTCCAGCAGCGCCAGAGGGCTGAGGCGGGTGGCAAGGTGCGCCACGGCATTGACGTAGTCCGGCTGATCCGCAGGGCCCATGGGGCGGCTGCCGTAAAGGTGGGAGGTCTGCAGCAGCTCTGACTCGGGCAGGGTCGCCAGCGCGGCGATGGCGCGACGAGCCTGGCCGAGGGGGTCGGCGAGGTTGGAGCCGATGGCGACGAAGACCTCGATCATCGGCGGATCCTTACTCTGCAGACTTCGGCTTGCGGCGACGGGGGCGACGGCGGTTGCGGCCATTGCCGCTGCGCTTCTCGCCATCACCGCTGCGGGAGTCGGCGCGCTCGCCGCTCGCCGGGCGGCGGGTCGCCTCCCGTTGCAGTTGCGGGCGCACGTCCGGGTTGGAGGCCACATAGCGCTCCCACCAGCTCGCCAGCTCGCCGAGGCCGCGCTCGACCCGGTTGCGCAGCAACAGGAAGTCGAAGGCCGCACGGAATTTCGGGTGCTCCATGGCGCGCTCGGGGTGCTTGCCCTGGCGGCGGGTCAGGCGCTGCTGCAGGGCCCAGATGTCGCGCACGTCCGTGGTGAAGCGGCGCGGCACGGCGATGATCCGCACCTGGTTGTCCAGCACCTCGTTGATGGCCAGCATGAAGGCGTCGTACCAGGGCAGACCGCTCTCGTTTTCCAGCACGCGGCCGCGGGCCTCGACGGCGCCCCACAGCAGGGTGGCGTAGAGGAAGGCGGGGGTGACGCGCTTCTCTTCACGGACCCGGGTATCGGTGTCCATCAGCGCCTGCTCGATGAACTGCTCGTAGGGCGAGTTGCCGTGGGGCGTGAACAGGGCGGCTACCTGGGGGAACAGCGGCTGGAACAGCCCGTATTCCCGCAGCAGCTTGTAGGTGGCCAGACCGTCCCCCGCCAGGAACAGCTTGAGGGTCTCCTCGAACAGGCGGGCGGCCGGAATGTCCTGCAGCAGCGGGGCCAGCTCCCGGATGGGCGCGGCGGTGCGCGGGCTGATGGTCATGTCCAGCTTGGCGGCGAAGCGTACGGCGCGCAGCATGCGCACCGGATCTTCCCGGTAGCGGGTCTCGGGGTCACCGATGAGCTCCAGCCTGCGCGCGGCCAGATCTTCCAGCCCGCCCTCGAAATCGTGCAGGGTGAAATCCTTGGCGCTGTAGTAGAGGGCGTTGACGGTAAAGTCGCGACGCTCGGCATCCTCTTCGATGGTGCCGTAGACGTTGTCCCGCAGCAGCATACCTTCATCGGACTGGGCCGACACATGCTTGCTGGTATTGACCTGATGGTGGTGACCCCGGAAGGTGGCCACTTCGATCACGTCACGACCAAAGACGATGTGGGCCAGGCGGAAACGGCGGCCAATCAGGCGGCAGTTGCTGAACAGCGCCTTGATCTGCTCCGGCGTCGCGTCGGTGGCGATGTCGAAATCCTTGGGGGTCTTCCCGAGCATCAGGTCACGGACGCCGCCGCCGACCAGGTAGGCCTCATAGCCCCCCTTGTTCAGGCGATAGAGCACCTTGAGGGCATTCTCGCTGATCTCTTTGCGCGAAATCGGGTGCTGGTCACGGCTCAAGGTACGGCGCTGTCCGGCGACACGGGCCGGAATGGGGGACTCCACCGACTGCTCGCCGTCTTCCTTGCCGAGCACTTTGCGGCAAAAGTTTGCGATCTGGGAAAAAATGGTACACCTCGTTATGACTTCAAATTGACGGGAGGCCAAAAAATAGCGGCCTATCATAGCTCAGCCCCAACCAAATGAGAAACGGTGTGGCCTGCTTCCCCTTGATTGGTCCTTTTGGGGCAAGAAATGCAGCCGGGGCTAGCTTTGCCCTTGCGGGATCTTCTGCTGGCGGGGTACCCGGGCCAGCTGCCAGTGGGCGATGCCCCAGCCGATGATCTCGTCGATCCGGCACGCCATCAGCTCGGGCGGCGGGCACTGACCGAGAAAATGCAGTGCCTGCCACAGGGCCGGTCGTACCTCGTCCTGCGACAGCGCCGGCGCATGGTTCTGCTTGGAGAGCTTGTTGCCATCCGCTTGCACCGCCAGTGGCAGGTGCACCCAATCGGGGACGGCAGCCCCCAGGGTCTGGTAGAGGGCTATCTGGCGCACGGTGGGCTCCAGCAGATCGGCGCCACGGACGATCTCGGTGATGCCGCTGTCCATGTCATCCACCACCACCGCCAGGTTGTAGGCGTAGAGCCCGTCCCGGCGGCGCACGATGAAGTCCTCCTCCGCCAGCGCCGCGGGGACGGTGATCTCTCCCTGAAGCGCATCCTCGAACCGATAGACCGGCTGGTGCTGGCGCAAACGGGCGGCACACCCCTCGGCGGTCAGCCCCAGGGTGCGGCAATGACCGTTGTAGAACCCCCCTGCGGCCATGATTTCGCGTCGGGTACAGTGGCACCAGTAGAGATCCCCGGCCCGATAGAGCTGATCGATGATCTCGTCATAGCGGCCATGGCGCGCGCTCTGGAACATCACCTCCCCATCCCAGCCAAGACCGTGTGCCTCCAGGGTGGTGAGGATAAGGTCAGCCGCTCCCGGCATCTCCCGCGGGGGGTCGATGTCTTCGATGCGCACCAGCCAGCGTCCCTGCTGCGCCCTGGCCTGCAAGAAGCTGCCAAGGGCGGCGACCAGGGAGCCGAAGTGGAGCGGGCCGGACGGTGAGGGGGCGAAGCGGCCCACATAGGGGCGTCGGGAGGGGGGGGATGTCATGACCATGGCAATTCGGGTAGGCGATGCATTGAGGCTGCATTCTGGGACGGCCCGACCAAAAGCTCAATAAAAAAGGGAGCCTGGGCTCCCTTTTCGTTTCTGTGGATGGGCGGCATCAGCCAGCCATCTGTTTTTCCTTGATCTCGGCCAGCGTCTTGCAGTCCACGCAGAGGTCTGCGGTCGGACGGGCTTCCAGACGGCGGATGCCGATCTCGATGCCGCAATGCTCGCAGTAACCGAAGTCATCTTCTTCGAGCAGCAGCAAGGTTTTCTCGATCTTCTTGATCAGCTTGCGTTCACGGTCGCGGGTGCGCAGTTCGAGAGCAAACTCTTCTTCTTGCGCGGCGCGATCCACGGGATCCGGGAAGTTGGCAGCCTCATCCTTCATGTGGTCGACGGTGCGGTCAACTTCCTGCATCAGTTGGTTGCGCCAGGCTCCCAGGATCTTGCGAAAATGTACCTTCTGTTGGTCATTCATGTACTCCTCACCGGCTTTCATCTGGTAAGGCTCTACACCCGCAATGGCCAGGGGGCCCAGAGATTTCCTGTTTTCGCCTGTTGGCATGCCCTGTCTCCTAATTCAGCACGCTACCCGTGCCATCCATAAATTGAGGGCGACATCTATAGCAGAAGGGTCAACGGGAGGCAAACAAGCCTTATCAATAATGTTACCCACTTCTGCATTTATTCTCTGCCCTCGGGTAGCATATGGTCAGATTCAAATGGGATAAAATCCTGAGCCACCATGCCCTGCACCCCAACATGGGGGCGATAGCATAAAATTTCAACCCCTGCCGCCATCGCCTGTTCAACAAGCTGACTATAGTGCGGATCGATATGGGCTGCAGGGCGCATTCTCGCGATGCCGGAGTGCAATACCATGAACAGCAGCACGGCCCGGTGCCCTGCCGCCTTCATGGCCATCAATTCACGCAAGTGCTTGGCGCCGCGGGTGGTGACCGCATCGGGGAAGTACCCCATGCCGGGTTGCTCCCGCTCGTCGAGCAGGGTGACGGATTTCACCTCGATGTAACAATCCGGTCTGTGGTCATCTTCCAGCAGCAGGTCGATGCGGCTGTTCTCTTCCCCGTATTTCACTTCGGTGCGCAGCCTGGCATAGCCTGCCAGGGGGGCGAGAGCGCCCTGTTCGATGAGCTCCCGGGCGATCTGGTTGGCACGGGCCGTGTTGACGCAGATGAAGTGACCCGCCGGGCTCTCGGCGATTTCCCAACTGTTTGGCAGCTTGCGCTTGGGGTTGTCGGATGTGGAGTACCAGACCCGGGTGCCCGGCAGGGCGCAGCCGGTCATGGCACCTGTATTGGCGCAGTGGATGGTGATCACCTCGCCGTTGTCGAGCGCCACATCCGTCAGGAAGCGCTTGTAGCGGGAGATCAGCTGCCCGGACTGCAGGGGGGGATCGAAGATCATGGGGTGAGCTCCTCGCGGTGCGGTTCTTTGACGCGGGCCCGCAGGGGCCAGCAGGCGAGCGGTTCGTAGTGGACACCGTCCGGCGTGCTGACGGATTGATAGAGGCAGAAGCGATCGGCCCTGAGCAGAAAATCCGGCGCAGGCAGCTCGCCGGGGGCCTCGCCCGCCTTGCGCGACAGGGTGACGTGGGGGCGATAGCCCTGCTCGCCGTTGCCCAGCCCGAGTTTTTCACCGTGGCGGCGCAGTGCCCTCGCGAGCACGGTCAGCTCGTTCGGCCACTCACCGGGCCCCACCCAGGCGGCTTTGGCGCGCTGAAACCAGCCGGTCTGATCCAGATGGACGCTGAAAGGGGGGCAGTGCTGTCGCTCGGCGGCCGCGATCAGGCGAGCCTGGGTCGCTTCGTCGGCCTCCCCGAGAAAGGCCAGGGTCAGGTGCAGGTTGCTCTCGGGCACCGGCTGGCCGGGCCAGGGGCGCTGGTCTCGCCAGGTCGCAAGCTCGGGGGCAAGCTCTGGCAGGGGCAGGGCAAAGAAGAGTTTGGGCATGCGGCGTGTTGGTCCTCGTGATGGGCATCGGATAAGGGCCATTCTATGGCAGCCGCTCCCGGGATGTCTTGCCGTGTTGCACCTGACGCTTCCTGCCCCTGCCCGGCAGGGGCGCTTACGATGGCCGGGAGGCTGTGGCAGAATGGACCCCTTTTCAGAAGTGTCACAGAAGGTGCCCATCGCTTTGTCTTCCCTCCCCATCGTCCCGGTGTTGCCCGAACTCTTTGCAGCCCTCGACAACCATACCAGCGTGATCCTGCAGGCGCCCCCCGGCGCGGGCAAATCGACCCTGCTGCCCCTGAAGCTGGTGCGCCAGCACCGGCTGCCCGGGCGCATCATCATGCTGGAGCCCAGGCGCCTCGCGGCGCGCAACATCGCGAGCTTCCTCGCGCGTCAGCTGGGGGAGAAGGTGGGCGAGCGCATCGGCTTGCGAGTGCGCGGGGAGAGCCGCACCAGCAGCCAGACCCGGCTCGAGATCGTGACCGAGGGGGTGCTGACCCGGATGCTGCAGCAGGATCCTGAGCTCAGCGGCGTGTCGCTCGTCATCTTTGACGAGTTCCACGAGCGCAGCCTGCACGCCGATACCGCGCTGGCCTTCGCCATCGAAAGCCAGCAGGGGTTGCGCGATGATCTCAAGCTCTTGGTGATGTCCGCCACCCTGGATGGCATGGCCCTGGAGCGCCTGCTGCCAGGCGCCCCCGTGGTGCGCTCCGAGGGGCGCGGCTTTCCCATCGAGTACCACTATCGCCCCGCCAATCGCCAGCAGTGGCTGGAACCCCAGGTCGGCGCCGTGGTGCTGGAAGCGCTCGCCAGTCAGGCTGGCAGTGCCCTGGTGTTCCTGCCGGGACAGGGGGAGATAGAGCGGCTGGCACAGTGGCTGGAAGGGCGGTTGCCAGGGGATGTGACCCTGGCTCCCCTCTATGGCCGTCTTGACCTCGCGGCCCAGCAGGCGGCCATCGAGCCTGCGCCTGCGGGTCGTCGCAAGCTGGTGCTCACCACCAACGTGGCGGAGACCTCCCTCACCATCGAGGGGATCTCCGTGGTCATCGACAGCGGACTGGAGCGGCGCGCCACCTTCGATATCAAGAGCGGCGTCACCCGGCTGGAGACCCGGCCCATCGCCAAAGCCTCCGCCACCCAGCGGGCGGGGCGGGCAGGGCGGCTTGGCCCCGGCGTCTGTTACCGGCTCTGGAGCTGCGAGGTGCAGGAGCGCCTCGCCGAGCAGAGTCCCCCCGACATCCTGACGCAAGAGCTCACCGGCCTGCTGATGGACGCCGCCCAGTGGGGGGCCCGGGTGGAGGCGCTGCCCCTGCTGGACATGCCGCCCCCTGCCGCCGTGGCCAGCGCCCGGCGGTTGCTGGTGGCCCTGGGCGCCATGGCCCCGGAGGGTGAGCAACAACTTACCCCGGCAGGCCGTGCCATGGCGGCCTTCGGCACCCATCCCCGCCTCGCCCGCATGTTGCTGCGGTCCCGGGAGCTGGAATCCGAGGGTCTGACAGGGATTGTCGCCGATGCGGCTTTCCTGGTGGCGCTGCTGGAAGAAGATCTGCGAGGATCGGAGCGCTTGTCCGTGTTGTTCCACCGCCGTCAGGGCGCCCTGCGCCAGGGAGCGGCCCGCTGGTTCGAGCGGCTCGGTGTACGGGCAAGCAGCCCGCAGGGTCAATGGCTGGGGTTGCTGTGCGCCCTCGCCTGGCCCGATCGCATCGGCAAGCTGCGCAGTGGCAGCCGCTATCAGCTCAGTGGCGGGGTGAGCTGCGATCTGGTAGAAGGGCATCCCTGCCAGGGGCAGGGGGCCATCGTGGCCGTCGAAATGGGTCAGAACGAGCGCGGCAGCCGCATTTTCATCGCCGAGCCGGTGGCGCTGGATGAACTGGTGCGCCAGCTGCCCGAGCTGGTCGGCGAGCGCCAGTGGTTCGACTGGGACGATCGGGAGGAACGGGTGCGTGCGGAGCGCCAGCAGGTGCTCGGCGAGCTGGTGCTCGGCCAGCGGCCGCTGACGGATCTCTCCGATGAACAGAAGGGGCGCTGCCTGCTGCAGGGCATCCGGCGCAAGGGGCTGCACGTGCTGCCCTGGGACGAGAGCAGCGAGGGGCTGCTGGCCCGCTTGCGCTGCGCCCGCGACTGGCTGCCCGGCGAAGCCTGGCCCGCCATGGATGAGGAGAGCCTGCTGGCCGACCTCGAGCAGTGGCTGCTGCCGGCGGTGAGCGGCATGACCCGGCTGGAGCAGTTGAAGCGGCTCGACATGAGCGACATCCTGCGCCAGTCTCTGCCCTGGCCCCTGCCAAGGCGGCTGGACGAGGCGCTGCCGAGCCACTTCACCGCACCGACCGGCAGCCGGGTGCGGATCCGCTATCAGCCGGGTCAGGCGCCAGCGATCCCGGTGCGCATCCAGGAGATGTTCGGGCTGGGCGCCACCCCATGCGTGGCCGATGGCCGGGTGCCCCTGGTGGTGGAGCTGCTCTCCCCGGCCCAGCGCCCCTTGCAGATCACCGCGGATCTCGCCGCCTTCTGGGCGGGATCCTATGAGCAGGTGAAAAAAGAGATGAAGGGGCGCTACCCCCGTCACTACTGGCCGGACAACCCGCTGGAGGCGATGCCGACCCGGGTGACCAAGAAGAAGATGGGATTGCAGGAGTAGCCGACGGGACAGTGATCGGTCGGTACGATCAGAACAAGATGGCGGTGGCACAGTCCCCCTCCACAACAGGCATCGCAGGCCGCTCGCATCAGCGGGATGGCGAGGAGAACGACAAGAGGATTTATGGCAACCCAACGACGCAAGCGCACGCCCAAGAAGGCGGCGCCCAAACGCACCATCTGGCGCACCCTGTTCTGGCTGGGCTTCAAGCTCTCTCTGGTGGTGGCGGCCTTCATGGTGGTGTTTGGCATCTATCTCGACACCAAGGTGCGCGAGCGCTTCGACGGCGAGAAGTGGCAGTTGCCGGTGATGGTCTACAGCCGCCCGCTGGAGCTCTATCCCAGCCAGCGGCTCTCCCAGACCCAGATGCTGCGCGAGCTCAACATGCTGAGCTACAAGCAGGTGCGTCAGCCCCATACCCCGGGTGAGTACGCGGTGAGCGGCAATCGCATCGAGCTGGTGCGCCGGCCGTTCGAGTTCCACGACGGTGCCGACGGTGCCCGTGGCCTGCGCCTCACCTTCAACGGGGCGCGCCTCGAGGGGATCCAGTCCCTGGAGAACCAGCGCCAGCTCGGCTATGCCCAGATGGACCCGGTGCTGCTCGATCGCCTCAACACCGAGGATCGGGAAGACCGCCTGCTGGTGCGCCTTTCCGAGGTGCCGGACAGCCTGCTGGTGACGCTGCTCACCACGGAAGACAGGGACTTCTACCAGCACGGCGGCGTTTCGCCGGTGGCCATCATGCGCGCCATGGCAGCCAACCTGCTGGCGGGGCGCACCGTGCAGGGGGGCAGTACGCTCACCCAGCAGCTCGCCAAGAACTTCTTCCTGACCCGTGAGCGCAGCCTGTGGCGCAAACTGCAGGAAGCCTACATGGCGGTGCTCATCGACTACCGCTACAGCAAGGACGAGATCCTGGAGGCCTACCTCAACGAGGTCTATCTGGGGCAGAACTTCTCCCAGGGGGTCTACGGCTTCGGGCTCGCCTCCTACTTCTACTTCGGTATTCCGGTCAACGAGCTGGACATCGATCAGGTGGCCCTGCTGGTGGGCATGGTGAAGGGCCCTTCCTATTACGATCCCTGGCGCTTCCCGGACCGGGCCAAGGCGCGCCGGGATCTGGTGCTGAAACTGCTGGCGGATCACGGCAGCCTGACCCAGGCCGAGTATGACCTGGCCAGCAAGCAGCCCCTTGGCATCATCGCCCGCGGCCAGATGAGCTATGGCCGTACCCCGGCCTTCATGGGGCTGCTCAAGCGGGAGATCCAGAACCGCTTCGGCCCGGATCTGCTCAAGCAGTCCGGCCTCAAGATCTTCACCAGTCTGGATCCCATCGCCCAGCACGCCGCCGAGCAGGCGGTGGAGTCGGGTCTGGCCACCATCGAGAAGCAGCGTGGCAAGAAGAAGCTGGAGGCGGCCATGGTGGTCTCCGATTGGCACAAGGGCGAGGTGGTCGCCATGGTGGGGGGACGGGATCCCCGCTACGCCGGCTTCAACCGGGCGCTGGATGCCCGCCGTCAGATTGGCTCCCTGGTCAAACCGGCGGTCTACCTGACCGGCCTCTCCAACGGCCTGACCCTTGGCACGCCGCTTAAAGATCAGCCGATCCGGATTCGCGGCCAGGATGGCCAGATCTGGACGCCGCAGAACTACGACCGCAAGTTCCGCCAGAGCGTGCCCCTGATGGAGGCGCTCGCCAGCTCCCTCAACGTGCCGACCGTCAACCTCGGGATGCAGATAGGCCTGGACAAGGTGGTGGACACCCTGCACAAGCTGGGGGTGCAGCAGGAGATCCAGCCCTATCCGTCCCTGGTGCTGGGGGCGGTGGCGCTCTCGCCCATGGAGGTGAACCAGATGTACCTGCCCATTGCCAACCAGGGGTTGACCCAGCCCCTGTCGGCCATCCGGGCCGTGGTGAATGGCGAGGGACGCCAGCTCTACCAGCATGACGAAGCGGCCAAGCGAGTGACGGATCCCCAGGCAAGCTGGCTGACCCTGTTCGCCATGACCAAGACGGTGAGCCAGGGGACGGCCCGGGCGCTCGGTGCCAAGTTCCCCGGGGCCACCATGGCCGCCAAGACCGGTACCACCAACGAGCTGCGTGACTCCTGGTTTGCCGGGATGGACAACAACGAGCTGGTGAGCGTCTGGGTCGGCCGTGACGACAACACACCGGCCGGGCTGACCGGTGCCAGTGGCGCCTTGCAGCTGTTCAGCGGCTACATGAGCCAGCGAGGGGTCAACAGCCTGGGGCTGAAGATGCCCGAAGGGGTGAGCTGGGCCAACTTCTCCCGCTCGAGCGGTGCCCGGGTGGCCAGCGATTGTCCCGGCAGTCTCCAGGTGCCGGCCAAGCTGGCCGGTCTGGCCGAGCCCATGAGCTGTGCCAGCCCGGTCTCGGACCCGGCGAATGCCCTGGACAACTGGTTCAACGGTTTCTTCAACTGACGAAGACGGGCAGCGCAGGCTGCCCGTTTTGCAAGGATTGCCATGACCCATCCCCTGTTTGAGGCCATCCATCACGTGGCCATCATCGCCAGCGACTATCCGCGCTCGCGCCACTTCTATCACCAGGTGCTGGGGTTGCCCATCATTGCCGAGACCCTGCGGGCCGAGCGTCAGTCGTGGAAGCTGGATCTGGCGCTGCCGGACGGCAGCCAGCTGGAGCTGTTCAGCTTCCCGGCGCCGCCACCGCGCCCCTCCCGGCCGGAGGCGTGCGGGTTGCGCCACCTGGCGTTTCGGGTGGCGGATCTCGACCGGGTCATCGCCCACCTGGAGCAGCACGGGGTGGAAGTGGAGCCGGTGCGGGTGGACGAGCTGACCGGCAAGCGCTTTACCTTCTTCGCCGACCCCGACGGCCTGCCGCTGGAGCTGTACGAGGCAGCGCGTTAGGCTGCCTGTTGCAATCTGGGTGATCGGTTTGACCATGAAAAGGCCGCCCTGGGAACAGGGCGGCTTTTTTCATGGGGTTGGAGAGGGGATCATGCTGTGGTCAGCAGGGCGACCGCGACGGCCATCACCAGCATGCCGACCCAGCCGATGGGCTTGAGCCGCTCGCCAAACAGCAGCAAGCCGCCGAGAGCGGTGCCCAGAATGCCGATGGCACCCCAGGTGGCATAGGCCACGGCCAGATCGATCTTGCCGGTACTGACCGCCTCGCTGAGCAGAGTGAAGGCACAGAGCACCAGCAGAATGCCGAGGACGCCCCACCCCTTGTCGCGAAAACCGACGGAGCGGTTGATTGCCATGTTGGCGCCGATATCCAGCAGGGCGGCGCTCAGTACGATGATCAACGGGTGCATGGGGCTTCCCTCCTCTGGCGGGTGGGGGCTGGTGCATCATGGGTCTCGCCCAGGGTCACCATGACAATCCCCACTATGGCCAGCGCCAGTCCGATCCACTCCTGGATGCTCAGCTCGTAGCCGAGGAACAGGACGGAGACGGCGGTGATGAGGGCGATCCCCAACCCTTCCCACAGCGCAAACGCGATACCAATGGAGATTGTCCTGGCGGCCTTGGCGAGCAGCAGGTAGGAGAGGGTGATGAGGAGCCACATCGGCAGATAGTGGATCCAGCCGCTCGCGCTCTCTGGAATCAGGGCCATGGAGGAGGTGCCGGCGACCTCGGTCAGGATGGCCCCTGTCAGAAAGAGGCGGGCCAAAAGCAGGGGACGGGATGACATGCAGTTTCCTTCTGTTGCTGCGACGAAGAGAGGATAACGGCACCCGAAACGGGCAAGGTTATCGCTGAGCGTCGAGAAAGCTGTCGCTGCTTGTTTGCCTTGGGGGCGGGCCAGGGGATAAGGTGGTGATGGAATAATCTGCCGCCAGTTTGAAGCCATGAAGCTAAATCAGATACAACTCTTTGTAGAAACAGCAGACAGTGGTTCGATAGCCAATGCCGCCAGACGACTTGGCAAGAGTCGCAGCGCCGTGAGCTCGGCGATAGCAACCCTGGAAGTGGAGCTTGGCGTCGAACTTTTCGAACGAGGGGCGAATCAGAGCCGACTGACCGAAATCGGCGAGCAAGTGCTGGACGACTGCAAGCGGCTGCTGCAGGCCGCCAACAGCCTGAAGCTCAAGTGCGAGCACCATGCCTCCGGTGCCGAGGTGGCGCTGCGGGTAGCCCGGGACGACGCCATTCCCGAGGTGGTATGGCGCGAGATGCTGGGGGCGCTGCGTCGCCAGTTTCCGGGCACCAGCATCTCCCTGGTGCTGGCCTCACCGCCGGAGCTGCCGGCCCTGGTGGAAGAGGGGTTCGTGGATGCCGCCTTCGGCCTCATCACCGAGGAACAGGAGCGCAGCGGTCTTTGCATCGACGTGCTCAACCCGATCCGCACCCTGATGGTGGTCGCGCCAAGCCACCCGCTGGCTGGGCTGAAGCGGGTGTTGCAGCAGGATCTGACCGATCACACCCAGGTCACTCTCTCTTATGTGGACGCGTTTTCGGTCAAGAGCCTGCTGCCCATCGGAGGGCAGCATATCGGGTTGTCGAGTTTCGAGCTGATGCGGGATGCGGTGCTGGATGGTCTGGGCTGGGCGGTGCTGCCTTCACCCCTTATCCAGAGCCAGCTGCGCCTGGGAGAGCTGCTGACCCTGAAGCACAAGTTCAGCCTGCAGTGGCGCGATTACGGAGTCTATCTGTCGGAGAACGCCCATCACGGCAAGGTGCTGGCTTGGCTGAAGAAGGCCATAGAAACCTATCTCGAACCCTTCGAGTAGCCGCCAACCGGGGCGGGCACCCCGGTTGGCAGTGAGAGGGGATCAGCGCAGGCCGTGACGGGGGATGCGCTGGCGGGAGCGAAATGGCAGCAGCAGGAGGCCGAGCAGCAGATCCCCCGCCAGGGAGGCCAGCAGACCCGCCGCCACGCCGCAGAAAATGGCGGCCTGTTTGAGGGGGACCACATAGCCGTAGTTGTGAAGGGTATCCTGCCAGAGGGCGGGATCGGCGCGCAGCAACAGGTGGGAGAGCTGCTGGTACCAGGGACTCTCCCGCACGGCGATCTCCCCCTGAAGGTGCTGCTGCTGGTTCACCAGTTGCTGGAGGCTGGTGGCATCCTGGGTGAAGACGGGATCCTGGCTGGCACCGTAATGGGCGACCAGCGCCTGCAGATCGCCATTGAAGTGCTGGTCCGCCGTGCGCTGGAAGGGGGCCAGTGCCAGACCAGCCTGCTGCAGCCGGGCATCCAGCCGCTGGAAGTAGAGATCGACCAGCCCGGGGATCTGTACACCTGCCAGCAAACCGAGGGCAAACAACATCATGCGAAGGTAGCTGCGCATCATCATCATCCTGAACGAAGGGAGCGCCCATACTAGCCGCAACCGGTGGGAGAGCCAAGGAGGGGACGCGCTTGTCCACCCGGTCGGCGGCGCCAAAAGAAGAGCCGATGGAATACCTTTGTTACACGAATTCTTACACTTTTGTGATGCAAGTCATCTTGCGGCTGGCCTAGAATGAGCGTTTTTCGAAGGACACGTCGGCATGAGCAAGTTCATTCCTTTCTATCTGGCCGGGGGCCTCATCGCCTTCAGTTGGGGCGCCCTGCCTGAGCACGGCCCCTGGGATGGGTGGGATCTCGCCCTCTTCCAGCTGGTCAATGGCTGGATTGGCCACTCCCCCCGTTGGGCCGATCTGGTGGCCATCACCAACAACCGCCTGTTCGATCTGGCCGCGCTGGCCTGCATGGGCGGGATCCTCGCCAGTTGCTTCTTCCGTGCCGACGGACAGGAGCGCCGTCGTCTGGTGGCCATGGGGGTCGTGATGCTGCTGGGGGCCCTGGTGATCAATCAGCTCGGGCATCTGTTGCCGGTCAGCCGTCCCAGCCCCACCTTGATGGTGGACGGGGCACTGCGCCTGACCGAGATCAGTGCGATTCCCACCAAGGACTCCGCCGGTGACAGCTTCCCCGGTGATCACGCCCTCTTCCTGATGATCTTCGCCGGTTTTGCCCTGCGCTATCTGCCGCGCTGGGCCGGGGTAGTTGCGGTGGTGATGGTGCCCCTGTTTTCGGCGCCCCGCATCCTGGCTGGTGCGCACTGGATGACGGACGTCTATGTGGGCGCTCTTTGCCTCTCCCTGATCTGCCTGCCGCTGCTGTTGCTCACTCCCGTGTCGGATCGCCTGATCGACCGCCTGGCTCCCCGGCTGCCACGCTGGATTGCCTGACGGAGAATGAAAAAAGAAGGCGGGTCACCCCGCCTTCTTTCGTTTACGCCTCACCGGTGCTGTGGTCGTCGCGAAATGACCAGGACTACGCCCGATGAGCCCGGGCTGTCGCCCTCCCAACCAGTATGGATAGCCCCATTCGGGTTCTGCCAGCCAAAATAGTCGCGGCCAAACGTTTGCACCCGTCGTCTCATGATCCTGGCCAGGATTTTTTCCCTCCGCTGCCTTAGAATCGCCGCCCGTTGTTGGAGGTATCCCCATGCTTGTCACTTTTCTGCGTCTCTTGTTTATCGGTTGTGCCCTGGTCTTTCTCTTTATGCTGGTCCGTGCCTGGTGGAACAAACGGCGTCATGGCCAGCTCGAAGCCACCCCTTTCTGGCCGGTGGCGGCCATCGGTTTTGTGGCCAATTTTCTCGATACCCTGGGGGTGGGGAGCTTTGCGGTGAAGACCGCCTGCTACAAGCAGTTCAGGTTGATCGATGATCGGGTGCTGCCCGGTACCCTCAACGGCCAGTGCGTGCTGCCGACCGTGACCCAAGCTCTCATCTTCATCGGCGTGGTCAACGTGGATCCCGTCACCCTCATCAGCATGATGGCGGCTGCGGCGGCCGGTGCGGCCTGGGGCGCCCGTTACGTGGCCTCCTTTGATCGCCAGACCATCCGGCTGGTGATGGCGGTCTCCCTGCTGGTGGTCGCCGGTCTCATCTTTGCCGGTCTGCTCGGGCTCTTCCCCCTCGGTGGCGAGGCCATGGGGCTGAGCGGTTACAAGCTGGGGATCGCCCTTGCCGGCAACTTCCTGTTCGGAGCCCTGATGAACGTCGGTATCGGCCTGTTCGCCCCCTGCATGACCCTGGTCTATCTGCTCGGCATGAACCCGCTGGTGGCCTTCCCCATCATGATGGGATCCACCGCCGTGCTCAGCGTCTTCTCGGCGGGGACCTTCATTCGCAAGGGGGCTTTCGATGCGCGGGCCGTGCTGGCGGTGGCCATCTTCGGCCCCATCGGCGTGGTGCTGGCGGCCATGCTGGTCAAATCCATGGAGATGGAGATGCTCAAATGGCTGGTGGCCTTCATCGTCATCTATACCTCCTGGACCATGTACGCCTCCTGGCGGGCGGCGCGGCGACAGCCAGCGCCCGCGCTGGCAGAGGCGACGAGCTAGCTGGCGTCGGCGAGGCCCGCCTGCACGGGCACCCCGCGTTGGTATGTCATCCCGCTCGCCCGGTCCTGGCGCCTCTTCTGATGCCCCTGGCAGCCCCCTCCGAGTGGGCAGTCTGCTGGCTGGAGGCGACCAGTGCGGCTTCCGCCCTGGCACCGAGAAACACATAGAGCCCCAGCGCCAGCAGCAACCCCACGGCGCACCCCATCACCCCCACCGCAGGCCAGAGCAGTTCGCTCTGGCCGAGGGATCCCTTGAACAGCAGCAGCAACCCCTCGATGGAGACCGCGATCAGGATGGCGGCGATAAAGCGGGTAATGGTGCGCCGGATGGCGCTGTGGCGGAAGATGTCCTTATGCAGCAGCACTTCCTCTTCGAGGATGGTCTTGCCGAGATCGAACACCGCCAGCGCGAGCGTGAGGAAGATGATGGCGCTGAAGGCGCCCAGCCGGTTCTGCTGGGTGCCGCACAGGAGCAGATAGAGCTGTTCCAGCCCGTGCCAGATGAGGGTGCCGACGATGAGAAACAGGGCCAGACTCAGGACAACGTAGACGGCCCTGAACCAGGGAATGGCGCGCCGCCGCTCCCTGTCCCCCATCAGCCAGGCGATCAGCTGGTGCAGGTTGATCTCCAGCTCCCGGCCATGGCCCTGCACCAGCAGGCGCAGCTGCCCCTGGGCTGCCGGAACGGGCGCCAGTATGGCTGGCCTGATCTGGGGGGCCAGGCTCTTCACCTCCTCGACGAAGGCATAGGTCTTGAGAGACGCCTCGGGGAGGGTGAGCAGCCCCAGCAGCAGGGGGGCCAGCTCGGTTTCGTACTCCTGATAGCGCCGCAGCACATCGATGGGGCTCATCTCTGCCATATACACCTCGGTCCAATGGGCTCCTGAGCAGGGTTCTGCAAATTGTGGGCCCGATTTATGACAGCCCGTGTACGGCGCGGCGCACCAGCAGGTGGCAAGGCTCCGGTGAGGGACTTAAGGATGCACCACTATGGTGCCTTGTCGGGACGAGCAAACAAAAAAAGGGCCCCATCGGGGCCCTCTGCACATCTTGCGGCTTGTCAGCCAGCCAGCTTGGCGAAGCTGCGCTCGGCGGCCGCCAGGGTGTGTTCAATCTCCTTGTCCCCGTGGGCAAGCGACAGGAAGCCCGCCTCGTAGGCGCTCGGTGCCAGATAGACACCCTCCTCCAGCATCAGATGATAGAAGCGCTTGAAGCGTTCCATGTCGCAGCGAGTGACCTGCTCGTAGCGGGTGATCTCGGGCTCGTCGGTGAAGAAGAAGCCGAACATGCCGCCCACGTAGTTGATGGCAAGCGGGATGCCGTGCCTGGCGGCGGCGGCTTTGAGCCCTTCGGCGACACGGGCGGTCTTGGCGCTCAGCTGCTCATAGAGGCCCGGCTCCAGCAGCTGGTCCAGCATGGTGAGGCCGGCGGCCATGGCCACCGGGTTGCCGGAGAGGGTACCAGCCTGATAGACGGGGCCGGTCGGGGCGATGTGCTGCATCACCTTCTTCTTGCCGCCGAAGGCGCCCACCGGCATGCCGGCACCGATGATCTTGCCAAGGGTGGTGAGATCCGGGTCGATGTTGTAGTGGCCCTGGGCGCCACGCAGGGAGACGCGAAAACCCGTCATCACCTCGTCCAGGATCAGCAGGGCGCCGAATTCGTCACAAATGGCGCGCAGCCCTTGCAGGAAGCCGGGCACCGGCGGGATGCAGTTCATGTTGCCTGCGACCGGCTCGACGATGATGCAGGCGATCTCGCTGCCGTACTGGGTAAAGGCTTCGCGCACCGAGTCCAGATCGTTAAAGACACAGGTGAGCGTGTGTTTGGCGAAATCGGCCGGTACGCCCGGGCTGTTGGGCTGACCCAGGGTGAGGGCGCCTGAGCCGGCCTTGACCAGCAGGGAGTCGGCGTGGCCGTGGTAGCAGCCTTCAAACTTGACGATCTTGTCGCGACCGGTATAGCCGCGGGCCAGCCGGATGGCGCTCATGGTCGCCTCGGTGCCGGAGTTGACCATCCGCACCTGCTCCATGGAGGGGACGATCTGGCGCACCTTCTCGGCCATCAGCACTTCGATTTCGGTCGGGGCACCGTAGCTCAGTCCCTTCTCCACCGCCTTGATGACCGCGGCCTTGATGGCCGGGTGGTTGTGACCGAGCAGCATGGGGCCCCAGGAACCGATGTAATCCACATAGGCCTGGCCGTCCACGTCATAGAGGTAGGCGCCATCGGCGTGATCGATGAAGCGGGGTGTACCGCCGACCCCGTTGAAGGCGCGGACCGGTGAGTTGACGCCACCGGGAATGGTCTGGCGGGCCTGTTCAAACAGCTGATCTGATTTTGACATGGATCATCCTTAATGGGATTTTGGTCGTTACCCGGGCACAGGCTGCCGATTGCGGCTCGGCAGGGGATGGCGGGAGGAGTATGCTTTGCGCTCTCGCCCCGGCCTCTCGCCCGTGAAACATGAAACGGGCCGACTATAGCAGAAAGGCCCAGAGCTGGGCAGCCGAGGCCGAGGTGTGTCTGGTCCTCGTTAGATGAGCGTGATTATCCATGGAGCAACAAGCCATTCCTTCCGCCGACGCGGCCTTGCTGCGTCGTCCTCCAGTCTTGCAGCGCCTGATACGGCGGGACAAGATGCCGCTGCTGGTGCTCCTGTTGGCGGCCCTGGTCGGCCTGCTGGCAGGCCTGGTGTGCGGACTGTTCGAGTCTTGCGTTCACTGGCTGGCCCAGCAGCGTGTCGACTTGCTGGCCGATCGCCCCTGGTGGCAGCTCGGCCTGCTCGGCTTTGGTTTCAGCGCCCTGCTGGGGTTGGTCGGCTATTTCCTCACTCATGCCTTTGCCCCAGAGGCAGGGGGATCCGGTATCCCGGAAATTGAAGGGGCCATGGACGACCTGCGCCCGGTACGCTGGTGGCGGGTGTTGCCGGTGAAGTTTTTTGGCGGGGTCTGTACCCTGAGTTCCGGCATGGTTCTGGGGCGGGAGGGGCCCTCGGTGCAGATAGGGGGCAACCTCGGCAAGATGGTGGCGGATATCTTCCGGTTGCCCAAGGAGCATGGCCACGCCCTGCTGGCTGCCGGTGCGGCGGGTGGTCTCGCTGCGGCCTTCAATGCCCCGCTGGCAGGGATACTGTTTGTCATGGAAGAGATGCGGCCGCAATTTCGCTACTCCTTCCTCGCCATCAAGGCGGTCGGGATTTCGGCCGTCATGGCGACCCTGATGCTGCAGAACATGAAAGGGCAATCCCCCGTCATCATGCTGCCTCACTACGACGCTCCGGCCTTGAAGGCGCTCTGGCTGTTTCTCTTCATGGGGGGCTGCTTTGGTGTGCTGGGGTTCGTCTTCAACAAGCTGGTGCTCGCCTGTCAGGATGGTTACCTGGCATTGCATCAGAACAAGCGCCACCGCTTCGTCATCATCGGCATGGTGGTGGCTGGAACCTTTGGCATGCTGTCGCTGTTCGCCCCTTCGGTCACTGGAGGGGGAATCGAGCTCATCCCGCATCTGACGGGGGGAGACTATGCGATGGCGACGCTCTTCATCATCTTCTCGGTGCGACTGGTGGGTACCCTCATCTGCTTTTGCTCGGGGGCCCCTGGTGGTGTCTTTGCGCCGACCCTGGCGCTGGGCACCCTGTTCGGGGTGATCTTTGGTCACCTGTTCCACTCTGCATTTCCCGATCTCGGCATCGAACCGGGCGCCTTTGCCATCGCCGGCATGGGGGCGCTTTTCGCCGCCACCGTACGTGCCCCCATTACCGGCATCGTGCTGGTGACAGAGATGACAGACAACTATCAGCTGATCCTGCCCATGATGATCACCACCATAGGGGCAACCCTGGTGGCGCAATGGTTGGGGGGGCGTCCCATCTATTCCCAGATCCTGGAGCGAACTTTACGGCTTGCTGCGCGTCAAAACCGGGGTGAAAGCAGCATCGCGACCGGTTAACTCTTTGTTTATCCGTATCAATCCGGCATGGTCGCGTATAGTGAAAAGAAACCGGCTGTGTTGATGTCGGCATAGAGAAGAGGCCTTATGTCCCAAATCGTGAAGTTATTGGTGGTGCTGGCTGTGGGGGCATGTATCGGTTATGTCGTCGGGAACAGACAGGAGCTGGCTCAGAGCAGCCTGATGACGGTGCAGCAAGAGACGTTGGAGCGTCAGAGCAAGGCCATTGCACAACTGAAGACGGATCTCGGCGTCAGGGAGACCCTGCTGGCGACCCAGAAGGCCGCTTTCGAGCAACTTCAGCAGACGCTCAAGGATCAGGAAGCCCAGGTACAGGAGCAGAAGCGTCAGCTCGCCTTCTTCGAACGCATCATGCGTCCCACCGGCGAACAGGTGGGGGTATCCATCGACAATCTAACATTGCAGGAGACGAGTGTGCCGGGTCGCTACCACTATCGTCTGGCGCTCACACAACCCGCCAAGAAGCGGGAGCTGTTTCGGGGGCAGGTGCAGATCCGGCTCGAAGGCAGTCTGGCTGACAAGCCCAGGATCCTCAGTGGCCGGGATCTTGGCATGAAGGTGGGGGAGGGACGCTACGCGTTGCGATATTTCCAGCTCTTGGAGGGCAATTGGCAGCTTCCCTCAGGCTTCATCCCGGACAGGGTGAGAATCCTCATCCCGAAGGAGGGACGGCAACCGGCCCAGGAGCTGGTTGCTGAGTGGAACGAGGTGCTCAAGCCTCTGGTCGCTCAACCAACCCCCTTGCCGGCAGCACAGTAAGAGAGTGGTGAATACTTGAACTAAATGGTCGGGTATTGGATAATTTCGCGGTTTCCATGTTTGTGGATGTAACGGTTGTGAGGTCAGCAATGAGTGCAGTAGCAGAAGCTCCCTTGCCCATCCAGATGACGGATGCGGCAGCCAACAAGGTAAAGACCTTGATCACCGAAGAAGAGAATCCCGAACTCAAGTTGCGGGTCTACATCACTGGGGGGGGCTGCTCCGGTTTCCAGTACGGTTTCACGTTTGACGAGAAAATCAATGATGGCGATACCGTGGTCGAGAAGAGCGGCGTCACCATGGTGATCGATCCCATGAGCCTGCAATACCTGGTCGGCGGCAGCGTGGATTACACCGAAGGCTTGGAAGGTTCCCGTTTCACCGTGACCAACCCCAACGCCACGACGACCTGCGGTTGCGGTTCCAGTTTCTCCATCTGATCTACAAGCAGCGTGATATGAAGGGCCCCGAGGGGCCCTTTTCATTTTTGTATGCCTGGCGTGGCTGGCATGTAGATCTTGATGTGGCGAAAACGGGTACCGATTGGTAGTGATAGAGAAGGTGTGCGGGCTCATTTAGATGAATCGTTGACGGCTTTTTAGTCTGATTGGTTGATGATTAAACACCTGAACGTCTTTTTCAAATAAACACGTAGTTTTCGCTTGTCAGTGAGAATCATATCCCTATAATGCGCCTCCATCAGCACGGCGCAGTGCGCGTCTGGTCCACCTTGCAAAGCAAGCTGGTGAGGGTTATAGTTTCAGGCCCTGCTCTTTAACAATTTGAATCAAGCAATCTGTGTGGGCACTCGCAGCATCGAGCATCAAAAACAATTTTTGATATCAATGTCTGATGAAGTGACCAAAGCAACTTTTAGTTGCAGCAGTTAATTCAGCAATTCATTGAGCCGCCTTAATTGGCAACCAAACTTAAATTGAAGAGTTTGATCATGGCTCAGATTGAACGCTGGCGGCAGGCCTAACACATGCAAGTCG